>DATGJN010000004.1 GCA_035295165.1 bacterium | reverse complement strand
AATCTACGAGACGCTGATCACGTACGACGGCAGCGTGCTCTCCCGGTACGTGCCGCGCTTGGCGACCGAGGTGCCGAGCGTGGCGAACGGGCTCATCAGCAAAGACGGGCTGACGTACACGTTCCCGATCCGCCAGGGCGTCCACTTCCACGACGGCACCGTGATGACGCCGGCGGACGTCCAGTACTCGATGCTGCGGTTCATGTTGCAGGACCGCGACGGTGGCCCGTCGTGGCTGCTGCTGACGCCGCTGCTGGGCACGGACAGCACGCGGGACAGCAAGGGAGCCGTCGTGGTCAAGTACGCCGACGCGGCCAAAGCCGTGACGGTCGAGGGCCAGAACGTCGTGTTCCACCTGAAGCGCCCTTCCGCGGCGTTCCTGAGCATCCTGGCCGCCTGGTCGTTTGTGCTCCCGCAGAAGTGGGCGGCAGCGCACGGGGACTGGGACGGCGGCGCCGCGACCTGGGCGAAGTACAACAACCCCAAGCTGCAGGACCGCTACGAGTTCGATCATACGAACGGCACGGGGCCGTTCTCGCTGCAGACCTGGGACCGGCAGACCAAGGAGTTGATCCTGGTCCGCAACGAGCACTACTGGCGCGCTCCCGCCCCGCTCGCGCGCGTCGTGATCCGGACCGTCACCGAGTTCGCGGCACGGCGGCTGCAACTCCAGCGCGGCGACGCGGACGTGATCTCGGTGGACCGGCCGGACCAGAGCCAGGTGACGGGGATGGCCGACGTCGCGATCCAGGACGGACTCCCCACGCTGGTCGTGCAGGTGATGCACTTCAACCAGAAGATCGATGCGTCCGGGAACCCCGACGTCGGGAGCGGCAAGCTCGACGGCAACGGGATCCCGCCCGACTTCTTCTCGGACGTGCACGTCCGGCGGGCGTTCTCGTATGCGTTTGACTACGGCACGTTCATCCGCGACGGGTTCCGGGGCAAGGCGCTGCAACCGAACGGCCCGATCATCCAGGGACTGCTCGGCTATGATCCGACGCTGCCGAAGTTCACGTTCGACAAGCAGAAGGCAACGGCGGAGTTCAAGGAAGCGTGGGGCGGGAAGCTCTGGGACACCGGCTTCCACTTCACCGAGACCTACAACACCGGCAACGCGGCGCGTCAGATTGGCGCGCAGATCATCAAGGACTCGGTGGAGTCGTTGAACCCGAAGTTCAAGATCGACGTCCGGAACATCCAGTGGTCCACGTTCCTCCAGGCCACCGTCCAGCACAAGGGAACGCTGTACGCCCTCGGGTGGGCGGCCGACTATCCCGACCCGGATGACTTCGCCCAACCGTTCCTGGCGACGAACGGCGATTACCCGAAGCGGAACGGGTTCTCCGATCCACGCGCGGATCAGATGGTCCGGCAGGGCGCGGAGACCGCAGATCCCGCGAAGCGCACGCAGATCTACCGCGATCTCACGAAGCTCGCTTACGAAGACGTGCCCGGTATCTTCGAGGCGCAACCGACTCAGTTCGTCGTGATGCGGTCATGGGTGCGCGGGTGGTATTACAACGCGATCCTGCCGCCCCTCGCCAATGTGGGATTTGACTTCTACACGATGTCGAAACAGTAGCACGGGGGTCTCCCGCCGGCCCGCCGCGCGGCGGGCCGGCGCCGCCGGATGAGCACGTTCATCGCGCGCCGGCTGTTGTTGCTCCCGTTCGTGGCCGTCGGGGTGACACTGCTCATTTTTTCGCTAACGCAGCTGCTCACGCCGGCGATGCGGGCGAGCCTCTACATCACCGACCCCAAGCAGTTGAACGCGCTGCCCGACATCATCCGCAAGTATCATCTGGACCAGCCCGTGTACGTCCAGTACTGGGAGTGGCTGCGCCAGGTCTTGCACGGCGATCTCGGGTGGTCCGAGACGGCACGGGAGCCGGTGGCCATCGCGATCGCAGGGTACTTCCCGGCGACGTTCGAACTTGCGCTCTACTCCTTCGCGTGCATCCTCACGCTCGGGATCTGGCTCGGCACCCTCTCAGCGGTCCGCAAGGACCAGCTCGTCGATCACATCAGCCGGTTCACGTCGATCAGCGGCGCATCGCTGCCGACGTTCGTGTGGGGCCTCCTGCTGCTGATGATCTTCTACGGGCACTTCGGCTGGTTCCCGCCCGGGCGGCTCGGGCTTCAGGCGGACCTGTTCGTCCGCAGCAGCCGGTTTCACCCGTACACCGGTCTCATGACGGTGGACACACTCCTTAACGGGCAGTGGTGGCTGTTCTGGGACGCGCTCCGCCACTTGGTGCTCCCGGTGGCAACGCTCACCTACTTCCTGACGGCCGTGCTCGTGCGGATCACGCGGTCGTCCATGCTCGAGACGCTGCGCGCCGACTACGTCCGGACCGCCGAGGCCAAAGGACTGAACCAGTCGGTGGTGATCGATAAGCATGCGCGCCGCAACGCCCTGATCCCGGTGATCACCCTTGCGGGCTTGCTGTTCGTGGGCCTGCTCTCCGGCGTCGTGATCACGGAGACCGTGTTCAACTGGCCGGGGATCGGGCGGTGGGGAGTGGCGGCGAGCCAGCAGCTCGACATTCCCGCGGTCACGGGGTTCGCGCTCGCGTTCGCCGGGATGCTCGTGCTCGGGAACCTGTGCGCAGACGTGCTCTATGCCGTGGTCGATCCGAGGATTCGCCTCAAATGAGCGCGGTGCGCACGACCTCGCCACCGCTCGTGGCGCCGGGCGCGGCGCCCGCGCCGCGCGTGCAGCAGACGACGTGGCAGCGCACGGTGCGTCGGTTCCGCCAGAACCCGCTGTCGATGCTCGGTCTGTGCATCGTCGTGTTCTTCGGCGTGGTGGCGCTGCTCGCGCCGCTGCTCGCGCATCCCACCGAGCGGAACCCCTACATGATTCCCCACGAGGGGTACTCGAGCGATCCCCACCCGCCCGGGCCGGGCCACCCATTTGGGACTACCGAGGAGCAGTTCGATCTCTACTACGGCGCCGTGTGGGGCACGAGGAGCGCGCTCCTCGTCGCGCTGACCGTCGTGGCGATCGGGATAGGCGTGTCGCTCGTCCTCGGGAGCCTGAGCGGATACTATGGCGGATGGATGGACGAGCTGGTCATGCGCGTGACCGATATTTTCCTCGCGTTCCCGGGCCTGATCCTGGCGGTCGTGATCGTGGCGGTCCTCGGGCAGAGCGTGCGCAACGCCATGATCGCCATCGCCGCGGTGCAGTGGCCCACGTACACGCGTCTCCTGCGGGCGGAGTTTCTCCGCGTGCGGGACATGGAGTTCGTGCAGGCGGCCCGGGCGCTCGGCGATCGCGATTTGGTCATCATCGGCCGGCACGTGATTCCGAACACGATCTACCCGATCCTGATCCTCGCGTCGCTGGACATGGGGCAGATCGTGATCACCTTCGCGGCGCTGTCGTTCCTCGGGCTTGGCGCCCCGCCGGGGTACGCGGACTGGGGACAGCTCATCAACCTGTCGCACAACTGGATCCTGGGCACCGCCGGTGACCCGTTCCAGTTCTGGTACACGCTCGCCGTGCCCGGGACGGCGATCTTCCTGTTCGTCCTGGGATGGAACCTGCTCGGGGACGCGTTCCGGGACATCTTCGACCCGCGCCAGCAAGGGAGCCGCTAGCGCCGAGCTCGCGCAGGATGCAGCGAAGACAACCGCAGAGGAGGAGAGAGATGCGTATCGCGTCGTGGACCGTCCGCGGTGCGGCGGCGTTGGTCGCCGTCGTGTTGATGCTCTCGCTCGGCGTGCTCGTCGCCCGGGGTGCCGGTGAGCCGGTGAAGAATCCCGACACCTTCGTTGAACTGCAGTTCGGCGACGTCACGAGCCTCGATCCCGACCTCGCCTATGACATCTACTCCGCCGAACCGATCTGGCCAAACGTGTACGAGACGCTGATCATCTACAGCGGCTCGTCGATCGACAAGTTTTCGCCGATGCTCGCGACGGAAGTCCCGAGCCTGGAGAACGGCCTGATCAGCAAGGATGGGCTGACGTACACGTTCCCGATCCGCCAGGGCGTCCAGTTCCACGACGGCTCCACGATGACGACGGACGACGTCGTGTACTCGTTCCGGCGGTTCCTGCTGCAGGACCAAGCCGGCGGGCCCGCGTGGCTGCTGTTGAGCCCGCTCCTCGGCGTCGACAGCACGCGGGACGCCCAGGGCAAGATTCAGGTGACGTGGGACCAGGTCCAGAAGGCCGTGTACGCGCAGGGCAATACCGTCGTCTTCCATCTCAAGAAGCCGTTTGCGCCATTTCTGACGATCATGGCGGCCTGGGGCGGCGTGATGCCGCGCAAGTGGGCGGCGGCGCACAACGATTGGGACGGGGGCGCGACGACCTGGCAGAAGTTCAACAACCCGAAGAACGAGGACCGGTACCAATTCAACCACATGGACGGCACCGGGCCGTTCATGCTGCAGCAGTGGGATCCTCAGACCAAGGAAGTGATCCTGGTCCGCAACACCCACTACTGGCGCAAGCCGGCGGCGCTCGCCCGTGTCATCATCCGGTCGGTGTCGGAGCTGGCCACGCGGCGCCTGCAGCTGCAGCAGGGCGACGCGGACCTGATCGTGGCGTCCCTGAACGAACAGTCGCAGTTGCGAAACCTACCCAACACGGTGATGCAGACCAAGCTGCCCCAGATCGCGGTGCAGACGCTCCAGTTCAACTTCAAGATCGACACCGATGGCAACCCCGACGCGGGCAGCGGCAAACTCGACGGGCAGGGGATTCCACCGGACTTCTTCGCGGATATCCACGTCCGCCGGGGGTTCGCGTACGCGTTCGACTACACCCAGAACCTGAACAGCGCCTACGCCGGGCAGGGCATCCTGCCGCACGGCCCGATCGTGCAGGGGCTGCTCGGGTACGACCCGTCGATCCCCACCTACGCGACGAGCCGCGACAAGGCGATCGCCGAGTTCAAGGAGGCGATGGGCGGCAAGGCCTGGGACACCGGGTTCAAGTTCACGATCCCGTACACCGCCGGCAACGCCGCGCGGCAGGTCGGAGCCGAGATCGTGCGCGACGACGTGCAGGCCCTCAACCCCAAGTTCCAGATCGCCTTCCGCCCGGTGCCGGCGAGCACGCTCAACTCCCTGTTGTTCAGTCACAAGGGGACGATGTACTTCCTCGGGTGGTTCGCGGACTATCCCGATCCGCATGATTTCGCGCAGCCGTTCCTCGCCTCGGCCGGGTACTTCCCGGTCCGCGGCGGGTATCACAGTGCGGACGCCGACCGGCTGATCGATCAGGCGGTCAGCGTAACCGATCCGGCCCAGCGCAAGGCGCTGTACAAGCAGGTCTCGATGATCGCGTACAACGATCTTCCATACCTGTTCCTCGTGCAGCCGACCACGTATTTCACGATGCGTTCGTGGGTGCACGGGTGGTACTACAACCCGATCTTCCCCGGGCAGTACTTCTACACTCTCTACAAACAGTAGCGGCCGCACGGACGACGACGCACGCGGGGGGCGCGTAGACCGTGCCCCCCGCGCTGTGTTACGATGGCGGCGACCACACGTCAGGAGGGATCGCGTGTCCGACGACCGGTCGCCTGCACCGACGATCGACGATGCCACCGTGGCGCACGTGGCCCGGTTGAGCCGGCTTGAGCTCACGCCCGAAGAGCGCCGTCTGTTCCGCGCGCAACTCGGCGGCATCCTCGAGTCGTTCCAGCGGCTCACCGAGCTCGATCTCGGGGACACACCCGCGGCGGGCCAGGGGGATCCTGCGGTCGGCGCGCTGCGCGACGACCGGGCCGTGCCGTCGCTGCCCCGGGAGCAGGCGCTCGCAAACGCGCCGGCCGTCGAAGACGGCTACGTCGTCGTCCCGCCCGTGATCGAGGGCGCGGAGGACGCCGGCACCCCATGACGCCCACCCCGTCCGCGTCGCCCGCGGACCTGCCCGCGTGGGAGCTCAGGGCGCGCTACCGTCGGGGAGAGATGCGCCCGACCGAGGTCGTCCGGGCGGTGCTCGACCGGATCGACGCGGTGGAGCCGCGGATCCACGCGTATCTGTATCTCGACGCCGACGCCGCGCTCCGCGACGCCGCGCGGTGGGATGCGGCCGCCGGGCGAGAGGACGCGCCGGCGCTCGCGGGCGTGCCCGTCGCGCTTAAGGACAACCTCTGTACGCGCGGCGTGCCGACGACGGCGGGCTCGCGTATCCTCGAGGGATTTCGGCCGCCGTACGACGCGACCGTGGTCACGCGCCTGCGTGAGGCGGGGGCGATCGTGCTGGGCAAGACGAACTGCGACGAGTTTGCGATGGGGAGCAGCACTGAGAACTCCGCGTTCGGTCCCACGCGGAACCCCTGGGATCCGGCCCGGGTCCCCGGGGGCAGCAGCGGTGGGTCGGCGGCGGCGGTGGCCGCCGGTGAGGCGACGCTCGCGCTCGGCAGCGACACTGGCGGCAGCATCCGCGAGCCGGGCGCGTTCTGCGGTGTCGTCGGTCTCAAGCCGACGTACGGGCGCGTCTCCCGGTACGGACTCATCGCGTTCGCGTCCTCGCTCGACCAGATCGGGCCGTTCGCGCGCGATGCGCGCGACGCCGCGCTGCTGCTGCGCGAGATCGCCGGGCGCGATCCGGCCGACGCGACGTCGGCCGACGTCGAGGTGCCCGACTATCCCGCGCTGCTGACGGGGCGCGTGCGCGGACTCCGCCTCGGCGTGGTGCGCGAGTTCCTGGAGGACGGCGTGGATGCCGGGGTCGCGAACGCGGTCCGGGACGCGATCCGAACGCTCGAGGGGCTCGGGGCCCGGCGCGTAGACGTGTCGCTGCCGCACGCGCCCTACGCGTTGCCCGCATACTACATCGTTGCGCCGGCGGAGGCGAGCAGCAACCTGGCCCGGTACGCGGGGGTGCTGTACGGCCGCCGCACCGACCGCGCCGACGATCTGATCGGCATGTACGCACGGACGCGCGATGAGGGGTTTGGCGCGGAGGTGAAGCGGCGTATCATGCTGGGGACGTATGCGCTCTCCGCTGGCTACTACGACGCGTTCTACCTGCGGGCGCAGCGTGTCCGCGAGGTGATCCGGCGCGAGATGGAGGATGCGCTCGCCGCGGTCGACATCCTCGTCGGGCCGGTGGCGCCGACGACCGCGTTTCCGCTCGGCGAGCGCGTCGAGGACCCGCTCCAGATGTACCTCGCCGACGTGTTCACCGTTCCGCTCAACCTGGCGGGGCTCCCGGGCGCCTCGGTGCCGTGCGGGGTCGTTGGGGGGCTCCCCGTGGGACTCCAGATTGCGGGCCGGCGGTTTGACGAAGCCACGGTGCTCAACGTCGCGCACGCGCTCGAGCAGGCGATTGGGACGCACGCCTTCCGGCCGCCGCTCGCAGCGGCCGAGGGCCGGCGCACCCGCGCATGAACGCGACCCGCGCCCCGGCGGCGTACGAGACGGTCATCGGGCTGGAGGTGCACGTTCAGCTCAACACGGCCAGCAAGATGTTCTGCGGGTGCGCGGTTACATTCGGGGCACCACCCAACACCCTGACGTGCCCGGTCTGTCTCGGTCTCCCCGGGTCCCTGCCCGTGCTCAACCGGCAGGCCGTGGAGTTCGGGGTGCGCACGGCTCTCGTGCTCGGGTGCACGATCCACCCCGAGAGCCGGTTCCACCGCAAGAACTACTACTATCCGGACATCCCCAAGAACTACCAGATTTCCCAATATCAGTACACCGGGCATCCGCCGCTGGCGACCGCCGGAGCGCTGGTGTTGGATCTGGCCGGGGAGGTGCGTCGCGTCGGCATCCGCCGCGTGCACCTTGAGGAGGACACCGGCAGGCTCGTTCACGCGGAGGGACGCAGCCTCGTCGATTACAATCGGAGCGGCACGCCCCTCATGGAGGTCGTGTCCGACCCCGACCTGCGATCGCCGGAGGAAGCGCGCGCGTTTCTCACCCGGCTGCGTGCGGTGCTCCAGTACGCCGGTGTGACGACGGGGCGCATGGAGGAAGGCACCCTGCGCTGTGACGCGAACCTGTCGCTGCGCGCCCCGGGCGCGCCGCACGGGATCCGGACCGAGGTGAAGAACATGAACTCGCTGCGCGCGGTCGAGCGGGCCCTGCGCGTCGAGGAAGCGCGCCAGCGCGCGTTGCTCGAGCGGGGCGAGGCCGTCGTGCAGGAAACGCGTCACTGGGACGAGGACCGTGGGATCACGTTTGCCTCGCGGGAGAAGGAGGAGGCGCAGGACTACCGGTACTTCCCGGAACCCGACCTGCTGCCGGTGCGCGTGGACGAGTCGTCGGTCGAGCGTGTGCGCGCGGACCTCCCGGAACTCCCCGACGCGCGCCGCCGCCGGTACATCGAGACGTACGGGCTGCCGGAGCACGACGCGGGGCTGCTCACCGAGACCCGCCCGATGGCCGAATTCTTCGAGGAGACGGTGCGCCGCTTTCCGCATCCGAAAACAGTCGGCAACTGGCTCGTCGGCGACGTTGCGGCCTACCTGAATGCGGCCGGTCTCGAGATCGAGCAGGCACAGATCGGCCCGGGCGCGCTCGCGGAGCTGCTCGCGCTGATCGAGCGTGGGACGCTCAGCGGGCGATCCGCGAAAGAGGTGCTCGAGGAGATGCTCCGGACCGGCCGCGCGGCGGACGAGATCGTCCGCGACCGCGGGCTGGTGCAGATCAGCGACGAAGCGGAGATCGTGCGCCTCGTAGACGCGGCGATCGCCGACAACCCCGGCCCCGTCGGAGACGTCCGGGCGGGCAAGGATCGGGCCGTCGCGTTTCTCGTCGGCCAGGTGATGAAGAAGACCCGGGGCCGGGCCAATCCCGAGATGGTCAACCGGCTGCTGCGGGAACGGATCGGTGCGGGATAGCGTCGGCGACCGGCGCCGCCCGGAGGCGCGCGCCGCTGCGCGCCGGCCGGGTCCAGACGAATCCCTTTTCCAGCGCGAACGGGAGCCGTCGACGCGGTCGGGTCCGGGCCAGGGACGTTCGTCAGCCACGAAGCGCAAGATGCCGCCGCCGGCGCGAGCGCGTGTCCGTCCGCCGAAGGCCCTGGTACCCGGCGCCCACGTGATCGTGGCGTTTGAGCAGATGGGATCGGACGGCACGGCCCTCGGCCGCGTCGGCGGCCGGGTCCTGGCCGTGCCCTATGCGGCGCCCGGCGAAGTCGCCACAGTGGAGATTCTCAAGACCGCCCGCGGGTCGACGCGCGGCCGGGTGGTGGCGCTCCGGCGGCCGGGCGAGGGGGTAGTGCCGCCGCTGTGCCCATACTTTGGGCAGTGCGGCGGCTGCCAGTGGCAGCACCTGAACTACGTCACGCAGCTCGAGCAAAAGGCTCTGCTGGTGGCCCAGGCGCTCGCGCGTCCCGGCCTTCGGACCGTCGAGGTGGAGCCGGCGATCGGATGGGGTCCCCCGTGGGGGTTCCGGACTCGGCTTGAAGCGACCGCCGGTCCGCCCGACGGAGCGCCGGTGCTGGGGTTCTACGCCTGGGGCGAGACCCGCGTGATCGACGCCCAGACCTGCCCGGTCCAGCACCCGGCGAATGTCGCGCTCCTCGGGGCGGTCCGCGACGGGTGGGCGGCGCTCGCGGACGGCCCGCCGTTCCGCGGCGTGATCGGTCGCGTCGGCGCGGCAACCGGCGAGGTGCTGCTCGGGCTCACCGTCACCGAACCTCTCGGTGCGGCGGCGCGCACGGCGGTCGTGCGTGCGCTTCTCGACCGTGTCCCTGGGCTCGTCGGGATCCTCGAGGTCGGCGTCCCGCGACGTGGTCCCGTGCCGGCCGGGCGGCGACCGTCGCTTCTCTGGGGGCGGACCCGCGTGCGGGAAGAGGTCGCCGGGGTGCGCTATGGCGTCCCGCTGCTCGCGGAGTTCCCGGCGAACGCACGGGCGCTGCCTGGTGTGATCGAGCTGATCCTGACCGCGCTGGACGCGTCCGGGTCCGATACGGTGATCGAGATCGGTGCCGGGATCGGCGCGTACACGCTGCATCTCGCGCTTGCCGCCGGCCGCGCCGTGGGCGTCACGAGCGGCCCGTTGGTCGACGCCGCCCGCGCCAACGTCCGCGACAACCGGATCGAGAACTGCACCTTCTACACCCGCGACGCGGCGCGGGCGGTGCAGAAGGCCGCGCGGGCGACGCCCGTGCGCCTCGCGTTCCTGCGCCCGGACGGGACGGGGCTCACGCCGGGGGTCGTGCCGGCCCTCCGTCGTGCCGGGGTCGAACGGATCGTGTACCTGGGGCGGTCGCTGCGGTGTCTCGGAGGAGACGCGGACGTCCTGCAGGCGGCTGGGTACCGGATCGTGCGAGCCCGACCGGTGGACACGAGTCCGCACACGAGTCACGTGAACGTCCTCCTGGTTGCCGAGGCAGGGTAGCCGCGAGGAGGGACAGCCCGATCGGACTCCGCTGTCCCGGCGGCGGTGCCGCGAAGAGGGCAGACCGGCTTTTGGTAGAAGTAGAACGAAGCAGGTTGGGCCTTCCAAACACGCCGATGCGCGAGCACGCAGCTAGGATCTTCAAGGAGACGCCGGATGCCCGCTGAGTTCGTCCACTGTCATCTTCACACCGAGTATTCCCTGCTGGACGGAGAAAGCCGGATCGACGCGCTGATGCAGCGCGCGGCGGCATTGGGGATTCCGGCGCTCGGTGTGACCGATCACGGCGTGATGTACGGCGCGGTGGAGTTCTACGAGAGCGCGCGCGCGCACGGCATCGTCCCGATCATCGGCGTCGAGGCGTATGTCGCGCCCCGCCGGATGACCGATCGAGACCCGAGGCTGGACGCATCGGCGTTCCATCTGGTGCTGCTCGCGTCAACCGACGAGGGCTACCGGAACCTCCTGCAGCTCACGACCGCGGCGCACCTCGACGGGTTCTACTACAAACCGCGGATCGACCGGGAGTTGCTCAGCCGGCATGCGAAAGGCCTGATCGGCCTGTCGGGATGCCTCCAAGCCGAGATCCCGCGGGCGATCCTGCGCGACGACATGAAGGCCGCCCGTGACCTGGCCGCGGCGTACCGCGATATCCTGGGGCCGGACAATTTCTACCTTGAGGTCCAAAACCACGGGCTGGCCGATCAAGAGACCGTCGTACGCGGCGTCGTCCAGCTCGCCCGCGAGATGCGGTTGCCCCTCGTCGCCACGAACGACGTGCACTACGTGACCCAGGACGAGGCCGACGCCCAGGACGCGCTGATGTGCATCCAGATGGGGATGAGCCTCGACCAGCACGACAAGCCGCGGATGGGCGACACGCCGCAATTCTACCTGAAGAGCCCGGAGGAGATGGCGGCGCGCTTCCCGGATCTGCCCGAGGCCCTCCGGAACACGCTCGTGATCGCCGAGCGGTGCCGAGTGACGCTCGATACCGACACGCTCAAGCTCCCGCACGTGGTCGTGCCCGAGGGCGAGACCCCGGAGTCGTACCTCCGCCGTCTCTGCGAGCAGGGGGCCGTGCGGCTCTTCGGACAGATGACCCAGCCGGTGCGCGAGCGGCTCGACTACGAGCTCGGCGTCATCACGAAGATGGGCTACGCGGCGTACTTCCTGATCGTGCAGGACTTTGTGAACTTCGCTCGCCGCAGCGGCATTCTGACGACGGTGCGAGGCTCCGCGGCCGGCAGCCTCGTCCTGTACACGTGCGGCGTGACCGATGTCGACCCGCTCGCGTATCGCCTCCCGTTTGACCGGTTTCTGAACCTCGAGCGCTACACGATGCCGGACATCGACGTGGACTTCATGGACAGCCGGCGCGACGAGGTGATCAAGTACGTCGTGGACCGGTACGGAGCCGATCGTGTGGCCCAGATCATCACGTTCGGCACGATGGGGGCCCGCGCCGCGATCCGCGACGTCGGGCGCGTGATGGGGCTTCCGTACGGCGACGTCGATCGGATCGCCAAGCTGGTGCCCGGCGCCAACGTCGCGCTCAAAGACGCGCTCGCGGCGGAGCCCGAACTGCGCGCGGCCGCCGACGGTTCGCCGCAGATCCGCCAGCTCCTTGACATGGCCCAGAAACTCGAGGGTGTCGCCCGGCACGCCAGCACGCACGCGGCCGGCGTCATCATCTCTCGTGATCCGCTGACCGATCATGTCCCGCTGCAGCGGGCGACCAAGGGCGACCTCTTGATGACGCAGTACGACATGAACAGCGTCGCCCGGCTCGGGCTCCTCAAGATGGATTTCCTGGGGCTCACCAACCTGACGATCCTCGATACCGCGATCGCGCTGATCCGTGACACGCACGGGGTCGACATCGATCTGAAACGCCTGCCGCTCGACGATCAACCGACGTACGCGCTGCTGGCCTCCGGCGACACGACCGGGATCTTCCAACTGGAAGGTCGCGGCATGACGCGCTACCTTCGCGAGTTGCGGCCGGACCGGATCGAGGACGTGATGGCGATGGTCGCCCTGTTCCGGCCCGGCCCGATGGCGAACATCCCCGCGTACATCCGGCGCAAGCACAGCGAGGAGCCGGTGACCTACCTCCACCCGTTGCTGGAGCCGGTCCTCAAGGAGACCTACGGCGTGATGGTCTACCAGGAGGACATCATGACCGTCGCGCAGGCGGTCGCAGGGTACACGCTGGCCGAAGCCGACGTGCTCTGCTACGCGATCCGCAAGAAGATCAAGGATCGCCTGCTGGCCCAGCGAGAGAAATTCGTCGCCGGCGCCCGCAAGAACGGCGTGCCGGCCAGGATCGTCGACCAGATCTTCGAGCAGTTTGAGCCATTCGCGCGCTACGGCTTCAATCGGGCGCACGCGGCGTGCTACGGCCTGATCGCGTACTACACCGCCTACCTGAAGGCGCACTACTCCGCGGAGTACATGACCGCGGTGCTCAGCAGCACCGCCGGGGACATGGAGCGGATCGCCCAAGCGGTCGGCGAGTGCCAACGCATGGGGATCCAGATCCTGCCCCCCGACGTCAACGAGAGCGAGGCATCGTTCACCGTCGTGGGCGGGGCCATTCGGTTCGGGCTCGCGGCGATCCGGAACGTCGGCGTGGGGGCCGTGGACACGATCATCGCGGCGCGGGCGTCCGGCGCACCGTTCCGAACCCTCGCGGACCTGTGCGCGCGCGTCGACACCCGCCAAGTGAACCAGCGAGTGATCGCGAGTCTCGTCAAGGCGGGGGCGCTCGACTCGCTCGGCGCGTCGCGGGCGCAGATGCTGCAGTCGCTCGATGACACGCTGGAGCAGGCGCAGCGCAGCCAGCGGGCGCGGGCCCAGGGGCAGACCGGTCTGTTCGACCTCGGCGCGAGCGCGCCCGTCCTGCCGGAAGCGGCGGCCCCGGTCCAGGAGTTCAGCCCCGAGGAACGCCTGACGATGGAGCGGGAGATGTTGGGACTGTACATCTCCGACCATCCTCTCAGGCGGTGGCAGCCTCTCATCAACAGTAAGGCGACGACCACAATTGCTCAGTTGCCCGACCTGCGCGATCGCCAAGAGGTCGTCGTCGGAGGGTTGGTCGGGGCCGTCAAGCGCAGCATTACGCGGTCGGGATCGGCGATGGCGTTTCTGACCCTGGAGGATCTGACCGGCAGCGTGGAGGTGCTCGTGTTCCCGCGGGCGTACGAGCAGCAGGGCTTTGCGCTCAAGCGGGATGCGGTGGTGCTCCTCCGCGGCAAGGTGGGCATCGACGAGCAGGGCGCCAAGCTCCTCTGCGACGAGGTCATCCCGCTCCCGGCAACGCCGGAGGAAGCAGCCGACCTTCATGTCCCGCCGCGGGCGCCGCGGGGGCGGGGGGACCGGTACGGCAACGGACGGCCCGCTCGGAACGGCGCGCCGTCGGTCCGTGCCGCGTCGAGCGCCCCGGTGAGCGCCGCCGGGACCGCCACCGCCGTGCGCGTGGCGCCGGAACCCCCAAGGCCGGACCGCAGCAGCGGCGTGCGTGCCCCGCTCCGGATCCGCGTGACAACACGCGAGGAGATCGAGCAGTTGTATCAGTATCTCGAGGCGCACCCGGGCGACCGACAGGTCTGCGCGCACGTCGTCACGGACACCGGCGAGCACGTCATCCCGGTTCGGATCCGGCTCGCGGACACCGCCGAACTCCAGCAGGAACTCGAGCAGGTCTTCGGCGAGGGGAATGTCTGGGAAGAGTAGCACGGCGTGGTGGCAGGCACTCCTCGCTGTGCTGCTGATGGCGCTTGGGTTCCTGGTTGTCGTGCAATTGCGTGCGGGTCGGGCGCTCTCGGGCCAGGAGGGCGTGCCGACCCGGAACGTGTACGCGCTCGCGGCGATGCTCGGCCAGGAGCGCGAGGCGCGCCGGGGCCTGGAGGCTCAGGTGGCCGGGCTCACCCGCCGACTCGTCGAGTTTGAGTCCGCGGCCGCGCAACGGCGCAGTGCCGACCAGGCACTGGTCCAGGAACTCGACGCGATCCGCACCGTTTCCGGTTTCGTCGCGTTGATCGGTCCCGGCGTCCGCGTGACCATGGACGACGGCAAGGCTCCCGGGGCCGGGCAGGCGCCGGCGGTCGTGCAGTACGTGGACCTCGCCAGCGTCGCAAACGAGTTGTGGGCTGCCGGAGCGGAGGCGGTCGCGGTCAGCGGGCACCGGGTCACCGCAACCACAGGGTTCAGCCAGGTCGGCGGGACGATCATCGCCGACGGGGAACGGTTGTCAGCGCCGTACGCGGTGGTCGCGATCGGAGATCCGCAGGCGCTCGCCGGCGCCCTCAACATCCGGGGCGGTGTGGTGGAGGGACTCCGAGGGCTCGGGTTGCGCATCGTCATTGTAACGCTCGACGCCGTGACCCTGCCTGCAGCACGCTCGCGACCCTCGCTGCACTTCGCCCGGCCGGTGTCGCCGTGACGCTCACGATCTACGGCAAGCCGGGCTGTTGCCTCTGCGAGAAGGCGGAGCAGGTCGCCGCGCGCCTGCGGCGGGAGTTCTCGTTTGAGCTACGGCTCGCGGACATCACGCGCGACCCCGATCTGCACGCCCGATATCGCGAGGTGATTCCGGTCGTCGCCCTGGACGGCGTGGAGATCGCGCGGGGTCAGGTGACGATCGCCGGGCTGCGGGCGGCGCTCGACCAGGCGTCGCGGCCGGCCCGAAGATAGCGCGTCCGCGGCGCATGCGGACATCCGAGGGGGAGTCGATGCGTTCGCCCGACGCCAGCGCGGCCTCTCAGCCTACGACGGAGGCCGACGTCGTCATCGCCGGCGCCTCGTTCGCGGGACTGGCCGTTGCCCGGGAGTTGCCCGGGCGAACGGTGCTGATCGACCATCAGGCAGTCGGCGAGGGACAGACGTCAGCGTGCGGTACGCCGATCAGCGTGCTGGCATCGATCGGCGCCTCGTCCGCCGTCCAAGAGTCGCACGACGATCTGGTGATCCACACGCCCGGACGAACGGTCCGGTGGCCGCTGCCTGAGCCATTCTGCACGTTTGACTACCGTGCGTGTTGCGTTGCCGTGTTCCGGGGCGCGGACGCCCCGATCATCCGCGCCTTCGTCCACGGGCGCGCGGAGTCGTTGGTGCGCACGACCGCGGGAGACGTGTCGGGGCGGGTGCTGGTCGATGCAACCGGATGGAGGGCCGCCCTGTCCGGCGGGACCCGTCGTCCTGGGCATCCCGGAGGCTACGTCGGTTTCGGCCTCGAGGCCACCGTGCCGGTCGCGTTCGACACGGGCCTGCATTTCTATTTCTGGCCGGACATCCTGCCCGACGGATATCTCTGGGTGTTCCCGGCGGGCACCACCTCGCGTGTGGGACTCATCAGCTACCGCGCACGCACACAGGTGGGGCCGGCGTTGGACGTGTTTTTGTGCCGCCTGGGCCTGCCGTCTGGGCCGAGGCACGGCGGGTTCCTCGGGGGCGGCTTCCGACCGCCCGTGGTGGACGGCGTGTTCGTCGTGGGTGATGCGGCCGGTCAGTGTTTGCCGTTCACCGGCGAAGGCATTCGGCTCGCCGTTCGTGCCGGCGGCGTCGCCGGGCGGCTCATTGACCAGGCGCTCGCTGGGCGGATCAGCCTCGATGTCGCGCGTGCACGCTACCGGGCGTTCGCGCTGCGTGCACGTCGGTCGTACCGCATCCTCGAATGGGGCACCAAGGCCTCGCTCGTCCTCCCCGCGAGCGCACTCGGGGCGGTCGCGGGATGGGCGGCCAGGCCGGGACCACTCCGGATCTTGCTCGGACACTACCTCAAGATTTTCGCGCCGGGAGCCGCATCCGTCTAAGCCGTTTGTCGGATGACCGCGTCGCGTTCCGCCATCGTTGCCCAGACCCGTGAACACCCTGAGTTCAGCCAAGGGATTGAGGCGCCGGGGTCGTTGCGCGCGTACCTCAGTCCCGTAGCCTGCGCGTGTTCTTCTCCTCGGCCGCGGTTTATCTTGCGCGTATGAATCATTCATAAGTCGTATACGATTGAACTCAGAAATAGGCGTAGGAGAATACTTCATCTATATCGAAATGAGTATCAACTTGCCTCAAAGTAGCGGGAACTCTGCAGCCAAGGGAGGGGTCAATGCACGTCACGGCGGGTCTTCGCCAGCGGCGCGCTGCTCCGTTCCCGACGAGGCCGTTATACAGTGTGCGGCGGCGCCACGGGGCTGGGGCCGCTTGCACTCCGCTCGGCATGTTCGACGGTTGCCGCGGAAACGTGGGTGGTGCGCGTCGGTCGCCATCGGGCGCGGTGCGTGCATGACGCCTGGACAACTCACGCGCGACGCCCACCGCGACGCACGTGACGCGCGACACCTCGCCGGGTGCTTCCGGACGCTCAACGAGATCGCTGGGGATGCCGCGATCGCCACGCACCCGCGGTCGTTCCTCGCCGCCGTGCTCCTCAAGATGCTGCGTGCGTGCCGGTGCGAGGCCGGGGGCATCTGGGTCGGGGAGCACGTCGTGAGCCGAGGCGCACCGCAGGCGGGGACGGCAGTGGCCGCCCTCGCGAGACGAGCCGGGGCAGCGATGCACGAACTCCGAGCCGTGGACGACTGGCGAAGCGTCGCCGGCCCAGCCGGGCAGGCGATGGCCGACGTCATGGCGGGTCTCGGTCTTCGCGCGACGCTGACAGTTCCGATGTGGGCCGGGCGGCGGCGGGTCGGCGGGTTGGTCGTCGCGTCCGCGCGGCCGAGGCTGTGGTCGGATGTGGAGGTCGGGTTTGCGAAGACCGCGGGGAGACTGATTGGAACCACCGTGGATCGGCTTCGACTGCTCACCGAGACGCAACAGCAGGCGGCCGACCTCAAGGTGCTTCGCGGGCTGAGCGCCGCGCTGCGAGCGGCGCAGACCCCGGAAGAGCTGTATCCGCTTTTTGCCGGATACGCAGCCCGGGTTCTCCGTGCAGACTATGCCGGCGTGCTTCTTCTGGAGGCGAACCATGAGGCGGTGACGCTCGTGCATCGCGCCGGCCCCGGCACCCTGCCGATCGGCAGCACGCTGCCGATCCCGTGCCCCACGTGGCGGGAGGCCGTGGCGAGCGGCGCGACCCTCGCCTTGGCGGCGCCGGGGTCCGGCAACGGCTCAGCGTGGATCGATCCGTCCGCCGGCATGTGGGGGCCGATGTCAATCGTGCCGTTGCGCGCGGAGAAGACCACGGTGGGCGTGCTCGTGCTCGCACGGAGCGTTGAGCGCCGCCCGTTCACGCCGCGCGATGTGAACCTGTTGAACGCTATCGCGGACATCGGGGGCACCGCGATTCGGCGGACGCGATTGTTTCAGCGCCTGGCCGACGCGGACCTCGATCTGGTGCGCGCGCTGGTGCGCGCGCTGGACGTTCGGGATCACCGGACCGCCGGCCACAGCGAACGGGTCGCGGTGTGGGCCGAGGCGGTCGCGAGGGTCCTGGGATGCGACCCCGAGGAGGTCCGGACCATCGGGTGGGCTGCCTTGCTGCACGACATCGGCAAGCTGGGCATCCCCGACGCGATTCTCAAGAAGACAGGTCCGTTGACCCCCGAGGACCGTGCGCTGTTTGAGCGGCATCCCATTATGGGCGAGGCGATCCTCTCGACAAGCGAGCGGATGATCCCGATCCGCGCCATCGTGAGACACCATCAGGAGCATTGGGACGGGTCGGGGTACCCGGACGGCATTCACGGCGAGGCCATTCCGTTGGGCGCGCGCATTCTGAGCGTGGTCGACGCGTACGCCGCCATGACGGAGGACCGGGTCTACAGCTCACCCCGGTCGCACGACGATGCGATCGCCGAACTGCGCCGGTGCGCCGGGACGCAGTTCGATCCTCGCGTGGTTGAATGCTTCTGTCGCGTCGTGCCGGCGCAGTAGCCGACCCGCGGTCCGCTCCCCCGGGCGTCTAACCCCGCGGCAACCAGGGTATGCACATGACGGACGCCCGTCGCCCTCATGGTGGCGGCGAAGAATCGATGGCGTCCGCCTGCATGAGAGCCACACCGGGCGCTGAGGAACGGGAAGGGAGCCCTGCCATGGTTGCGTTCGCTGATCGGGCTGTATCCGGCGCCGACGCGGAATCTGACGCGGCCCTCATCGAGCGCGCCCCCGCACCAACCGTTGTCCCGTAGCCGGCTCGCGGTGAGGGAGCGATCCGGGCGATGGGAGGCGTGGTGAAGCCCACAAAATCGGGGAACGTCCGGGGAGGCGGCCGGCGTTCGCCGACGGTAGACGCCCGGGTCCCGCCGCCGTCCGCGCGCAGCGACGTTCCGTTCCGCGTGCTGTTCGAAACCAGCCCGCTGCCCATGTGCATCTACGACTTCAACACACTGCGGTATCTTGCGGTCAATGAGGCCGCGGTCCTCCACTACGGGTACTCTCGTGCGGAGTTTCTGTCGATGCGCATCAGCGACATTCGCCCCGCAGAGGACGTCCCGGCGCTGCTGGCCACGGTCCGGAAGCAGAGCCCGGGGTTGCAGACAACGGGCGAGTGGCGGCACCGCCGCAGGGACGGTCAAATCATCACCGTCAGCGTCTTCACCCACGTGCTGCGGTGGGCCGGTCGTAAGGCGGTGATCGCCCTGATGCAGGACATCACCGACCAAAAGCGCGCCGAGGCAGCGGTGCGAGAGTCGGAGAGGCGATACCGCGGGTTGTTTGACGGGATCCCGATCGGCCTCTATCGTCGCGGCCGCGACGGCGCCTTCGTCGACGTGAATCTGGCGCTCGTAAGCATCCTCGGGTACTCGAGTCGGGAAGCGTTGCTCGCGGCCGAGCCCGGCGACCTGTACGTCGATGCGCAGAAGTTCCGCGAGGCCAACGAGCTGGCGGCCGACCGCGTGCTTGATTTCGAGACGCAACTACGCCGACGCGACGGCACCATGGTGTGGGTCCTCGAGACGATTCGTGGCGTCGCCGATGCCGCCGGGCTCGTGACCGTCTACGAGGGCGCGATTCGGGACATCACCCGCCGCAGAAAGATGGAAGAGGCCGTTCGACAGGCGCACGCGGAACTTCAAGCATCCGCCGCCGTGTTGGAGCGCGAGCGACATGAAATCTCGTTCCTCGCCGGTATGAGCGACCTCCTCCTCGCCTGTGCCACCGTCGACGAAGCGTATGTCGCGGCGGCGCGCAGCCTCGCCGAGCTGCTGCCGGGAACGTCTGGGGCGCTGTGTGTCACCAGCGCGTCGCGAGACTCCGTTGAGGCGACGAGCGTCTGGGGCGCGGCGCCGCCGGGCGACTCCGTGTTTGCTCCAAACGACTGCTGGGCGTTGCGACAGGGGCGAATTCACAGCGCCGGGCCGACGGGCGTGGCGCTGGTCTGTCGGCATCTTGCGGCCGTATCGTCGGACACCTGCCTGTGCGTCCCGCTGGCCGCGCACGGCGAAACCCTAGGCGTGCTGGTGCTGCGCGTTCCCGACACGAGTGCGGATCCGATCGCCGTCCAGCGCTTGGCCGGCGCGGCCGCCCAGCGAATCGCCCCGGCGATCGCCAACCTTCGCCTCCGGGACTCGCTGCGTGCCCAGTCGATCCGCGACCCGTTGACGGGGTTGTTCAACCGGCGGTACCTGGAGGAGACCCTAGATCGAGAATTGCGGCGCGCGCAGCGGCGGGGTGTCCCGGTCGGGATCATCATGCTCGATCTTGACCGCTTCAAGGCGTTCAACGACACGTTCGGACACGAGGCGGGCGACACCGTGCTGCGAGAGTTCGGCGCGTTTCTCCGCGCGCGGGTGCGGGCGGAGGATATCCCGTGCCGGTACGGCGGGGAGGAGTTCGTGTTGATCTTACCGGAGTTCGACGGCACCGCCGTGTTCGAACGCGCGCAAGAACTCCGGGAGGGCGTGAAACACCTCTCCGTGCTCCACGGCGGCCGCGTGTTGGGACCGCTGAGCGTGTCTGCGGGTGTGGTCGTCTTTCCCGAACACGGGTCGACGATGGCGGCCTCGCTTCGAGCGGTCGACGCCGCCCTCTACCGGGCGAAGGCCGAAGGGCGAGATCGGGTCGTCGTGGCAGGCTGATCGGGGCCGGCGCCTTGCGCGCGCGCACGGGCGCGGTCCCGCGGCAAACGCGCGGGTATCGCGGGCAGCGGCGTTCGATCACGCCCGGCGTTCGACAGCATCTCGGTCGCAATCGTGCCAAAATCGTCCGGGCGGATTTCGAGAAACCCGAATCGAAACGCCATCCCCCATCTCGCCCTGTTTCGTATGAACGAGAGTTTCTCAATCAGCGGCCGTATGTTGACCGCCCGGGACTTATGATACCTGACCTTGCGCCTGTAGGGTTTGAACCCAGGGGCCTGCTCGACTTGGGTTGGCGCCGCGTCAACCACCTGACCGATCGCGGTGAATTCTTGGCAGACCGTGGGTTCGCCGAATCTCTGCTTGCTTGAGTAGAGAATCACCCAATCGCCTTTCGAGAGTTTCTCGGCCGGACCCAGCTTCCCGTGGCAGAACTGCGCAAAGCCCCCCTTGATTCCCATGCGCACGTGGTCTTTCGACGCCGCGCCGATCCAGTAGCGTGTCTTGTTCATCCCCGTTCCTCCCGCAACAGACTTGCCAACGTGGTGACGAGTTCGCGCTGCCGGGTTGGCGTGAGCACACCGAAGAACGTCTTGTCGATCCCTTCGACGATCGGCACCAGCTTCGTTGCGAGCTGTTTGCCTCTGTCCGTTAAGCGCACCGAATTTGCCCGGGGGTCCCGGTCGCTTTCGGTTCGTCTGACATACCGTTTCACACCCAATTTCTTCAGCGATGTGGACACCGTCATCTTGTCGAGCTTGGACTGACGCGCGATCAGCGTCTGGTTCGGCTCCGTTTCAGCCTCTTGCGACCACAACAGGATCGCCAGGATCACGAACTGGGCATGAGAGATCTCGAAAGGCTCCAGCGCCTCTTTGATCTGCCTCTGCCAGACGACGGTCGTTTGCCAGAGGAGGAACCCGGGGCTCTCGGGCGCGGCAAAGGCAAACGCGGACTCAGCCATCCGCTGCCCTCGCGAACGCGGCCAACGCGTCATTCTCGTGTGCGGCCCCGCGTGCAACGTTGTGGGCCACGAGTTTGACCCAAAACGGGCTTAACATGCCTTGTGACGACCAGGGTATTGATGAGCCGCACAATGGAGCCTCCGATCGGCCGGCTTTATATCTCAATTTATTATATTCAAGTCTACAAATTCATCAAGCGATCGCCGGCGGACGCGCTCGCGGACGGCCCGAGGCGCGATCGGTGCGCGCGACAGAACGCCCGGATGTGCGCGCCTCGGTGGTGGAAAGGCGGCAGGAGACGGGAGCGGCCTCTGAGAACTCGCTGGGCAGGCAGGCGGATTCGATCTGATGGGCTCGGAGCGACCGATGCGCTGTGTCGAGGGATCCGTGATGGGACGGGTGCGGCCGTCACCGCGAGCGTTCGCCCAGCCCGATGCATCTTGGGGAAGAGGGGGGAATGGATCCAATGTCAGGACGAATCGCTAGGCGGCTTCGCCGGGGGTACGCCGCGGCCGCCCTCATCGCCCTCGTGCTCACTCCGTGGGGAGGCCGTTCCGCGGCCCTGGGCGCGGCCGGGCCGAGCGTCGGGGGCGCGTTCGTGCTGGCCGTTCAACAGGACCCCAAGACGCTCGACGCGCCTCGCATGACGCTGGCCGACGAAGATGAGATCTCGAACTACATCGGCGCCGCGCTGACGGCGATCGCGCCGGACGGCCGCGTCGTGCCGTGGCTCGCCGATCGATGGGAATGGAGCCCGAACGGGAAGACCTTGACCTTCCACCTGAAGCCGGGGATCATGTTCCACAGCGGGAAACCCATGACTGCGGCGGACGTCAAGACCACCTTTGAACGGGACGTCGATCCGGCCACGGCGTCCCCCTACGATCGGGATTTTCTGTCGTCCGTGGCCTCGTTTGACGCCCCCGACAGTACGACCTTGGTCTTGCGGCTGAAGGCCCCGGACGGCGGCTTGCTCGAGACGCTCGCCAGCCCGGGGTATTTGCAACCGACCGATCCGAGCGCGGTCGCGAAGTGGGGGAACCAGTACGCGCAGCATCCGTCGAGCGTCGGTCCGTTCATGTTCAAGGAGTGGCTCCCGGGTCAGACGGTGACCCTCGCGCGGAATCCCGCGTACCGCTGGGGGCCGAGTTTCGACCACCCCGGACCTCCGTACGTCAACGAGTTGGTGTTTCGGGTCATCCCGCAACTCACGTCACAGATGGCGGCGTTCCAGTCCGGCACGCTCTCCGCGCTGCTCAGCGTGCCGCCGGAGCAGTGGGACACCTACGCGACGAACCCGAAATATCATTTCTTCAAAACGGTGGGTCCGCGCGTCTACTACGTCGAGTTGAACCTGAAGAACGCCATGTTTCAGGATCTGCGCGTCCGGCAGGCGCTGAACGACGCGATGGATCGCAACGCCATCGTCGCTAGCGTGTTTAACGGGCACGCGGTCGCCAATTGGGCGCCGTTCAGTCCGCTGCTGGCCGGGTACTGGAAGGGATCGGAGAACGCCTACCGGCACGATCTCGCGCACGCTCGGCAGCTGCTCTCGGAGGCCGGGTATACCTACCAAGGTGGGACGTTGCAGAAGGGAGGGCGCCCGGTCGCGCTGCGCTTGGTGACGCGGTCCTACCAGCCGTTCACCGATCTCGCCCAGGTGGTCCAAGCGCAGCTGCAGGAACTGGGGATCGGGACGACGATTACGGCGTACGAGGTCAGCACCGCGCTGGCGCGGCTCAAGGCGGGCGACTACGACGTCTCCGTTTCGAGCTACGCGTGGGATTCGGACCCAGGGCTGGTGCTCCGGTTGGTGCTGCAAACGGGTGGCTCGCTGGACTTCTCGACGTACGATAGTCCGGCGTTCAACGAGCTGTCGCGTCTATACCAGACCACGATCTCGCCCACCGTGCGCATTCAGTTGATGCAGCGGCTCCAGGCGCAATTCTTGCGCGACGTGCCCTGGGCGATGCTCGCTGCGGAGGTGAACGGTCGCGTCGTGCAGGGCGGGTTCGGGGGCGTCATCCTGAACCGTGCCACGGGGGAGCTGCTGGTCGAGAACGCGTACGTCGCCAAGTGATCCGCCCCCGGGCAACCGTCATGCGCCAGGAGGCTTCGGTCGCGGCTTGCGCGGCGACTCGCGACCTCGCGCCGCGCGAGCCGCCCGCAATCCCCGGCCGGTCGGCTCGCGGGCGCCCGAGGAGCAAACGGTCGAGATGAACCCCGACGCACTTCTTCCCGTCGTGATGCAGCTCGATGTGCGCGTTCCGATGCGCGACGGGGTGGAACTCTCGGTTGATCTGTTTCTGCCCGACGCGCCGCGCGGAACGTTGTCGACGTGGCCGGCGATCCTGCAGCGGACCCCTTATGACAACGCCCGTCGTCTCTACCCGAAATTCCATTGGGTGGAGGTGGCGCGATACTTCGCGGCCCACGGCTACGTCTTCGTGAGTCAGGACGTCCGCGGCCGGGGAGACTCTGACGGCGTGTGGCACCCGTTCATGAACGAGGCCGAGGACGGCTACGACACGGTGGAGTGGATCGCGCGGCAGCCGTGGTCGAGCGGCCGCGTGGGGATGATGGGGGGCTCGTACGGCGGTCTCGTGCAGTGGCTGGCGGCGCGCGAGGGACCGCCGCACCTTACCACGCTGGTCAGCACCGCGGCGGCGGGGCGATTGATGGAAGAACTGCCGTATCGACATGGTAAGCTGCGTCCGCCGTGGGCGATGTGGTGGTTGAACATGGTCGCGGGTCGCACGGTGCAACCCCCTGAGTTGATCGAGTGGCCGCGCGTCATCCGCACGCGTCCTGCCAAGGACGTGGACCTCGCCGTCGGTCGACGCAACACGGTGTGGCGCGAGTGGCTCGCGCATCCAACGCTCGACGACTACTGGCGACAGATGGGTATGCTAAACCGCTTCGCCCAACTCGACTTGCCGGTGATGCACATCACCGGGTGGTTCGACGGAGACCAGCTCGGGCAGCTCTACTATTGGCGCGAGATGGCCGTGCACTCGCCGGCCCGCGACCGCCAGTTTCTGCTTGCCGGTCCGTGGGATCACGCTGGCACCCGGGCGCCCGAGCCGCGGTTCGGCGGGCTCGAGTTCGGGGATGCGGCGATGCTCGACATGAACGCGATCCACCTCCGGTGGTTCGACTACTGGCTGAAGGGCCGCGGCGCTGCGCCGACGGATTTTGCCCGCGGGTGCCGCAGTCGGATCTTTCTCATGGGGGAGAATCGCTGGCGGGACGATCCGACGTGGCCGCCGCCCGCCGCCGTGGGCGAACGCTGGTGCTTTCGGAGCGGCGGCCGTGCGAACACGGTTTCCGGCGACGGCCGACTCGAACCGGCGCCGCCGCCGGAGGGCGAGCCCCCGGACCGCTACACATACGATCCGGACGCGCCGACCCCATCGAGCGAGCCCCCGGACGTGTATCCGCCCGCCGAGGTCCGGTTGGACGAACGTTGGTTGTTGGGACGCGAGGACGTGCTGGTCTACACCTCGGAGGCGCTGGCGCAGCCCATGGAGGTGACCGGTCATCCGCTCGTGGTCCTCGAGGCCGCCACGGATGCCCCCGACACGGACTTCGCCGCCACACTGTACGACGTGTTTCCGGACGGCAGAAGCATGGCACTATGCGACGGCATCGTTCGCGCGTCCTACCGCAACGACTCCGGTCGCCCGGAGTCGTCCCCGCTCGCCCCCGGGCGGCCATACACCTATCGCATCGAATTGGTCGCGATCAGCAACGTGTTCCTGCCCGGGCACCGGGTGCGTGTGGCCGTGATGTCGGCGCGCTGGCCCGCCTACGATCGCAACCCGAACACGGGTGCGCCGCCAGGCGACGATGCCGTCGCGCGGCCCGCCGCACAGGTCGTGCTGCACGAGCATGGCCGCGCCAGCCACCTGCTGATCCCGGTTGTGCCCCGCGGCACGGCCTGACCGCATGTACGCGCTTCGACGCCTCGCGTTGTTCGTTCCGGTCTGGATCGGCGTGGCGGTGCTCACCTTTGCGATGATGCGGTTGATCGGGGGTGACCCAGCCCAGGCCCTCTACGGCGGGGGCGCGCTGAGCGTCGCCGCCCTGCAGGAGGTGCACCATCGGCTGGGGTTGGATCGCCCGTTGCTTGTGCAACTCGGTGCCTTCTTGTTCAACGCTGTGCGCGGCAACTTCGGAGACTCCTGGCAATCCGGGACGGCGGTGGGGCCGATGCTTGCCCAGCGGTTTCCGTACACGCTCGAGCTCGCGCTGACGGGGCTCGGGCTCGGCACGGCCGCGGGGCTCGTGCTCGGGATCATCGCCGCGGTCCGTCAAGGGTCGTCGCTCGATCGCGCCCTCCTCATCGGCTCGTTGCTGCTCTTGTCGGTGCCCGGTTTTTGGCTGGGAATCCTGCTCATCTACCTGTTCTCCGTCCACCTCGGGTGGCTGCCCGTCGCCGGGGCGGTCGGATGGCAGTCGCTGGTGATGCCCGCCGGCGTGCTCGCCGCGACGGGCGCGCCGATCGTGGCGCGCGTCGCCCGCGCGGGCATGCTCGAGGTGCTACGTACGGAGTACATCCGGACGGCCCGCGCGAAGGGGCTCGGCGAGCGCATGGTGCTGCTCCGTCATGCGCTCCGCAACGCGCTGAATCCGATTGTCACCATCGTCGGACTGTTGTTCGGCAACCTGCTGGGCGGCGCGATTATCGTCGAGCAGGTGTTCTCCCGCCCCGGGATCGGCACGCTCGCGGTTCAGGCGATCTTTGCGCGGGACTACCCGCTCATCCAGGGCATTGTGCTCTACACTTCGACGGTGTTTCTCATCCTGAATCTTGTGGTCGATCTCTCGTACACGCTAACGGACCCCCGCGTGCGCTTCGACTAGAGGACGCCCCGTGATGCGCTTCTGGCACACCGGACGCACCACGCGGGCGGCCGCCCTCGTCCTGGCCGCGATCATCGTTGCGGTGATCGGCGCGCCGGTGCTCGCCCGGATCAGCCCGTTCGTCATGAACATCCCGGTTCGGCTGCGCGGCCCGTCGCCCGCCCACGTGCTGGGCACCGACGGGATGGGACGCGACGTGTGGGCGCGGATGCTGTTTGGGGGCCGGCTGTCCCTGACGGTCGGGTTGGTGGCGGTCGCGATCGAATTCGCGCTAGGAACCGCCGTGGGCGTGATGGCAGGCTACGCCGGGGGCTGGCTGGATCTCATCGTGATGCGCCTGACCGACATCATGCTCGGCATGCCGGGATTGATTCTCGCGCTCTTCGTCGTCGCGCTCCTCGGGCCGGGGCTCTTCAACGTGATGATCGCGCTCGGGATCGGCGGGACGCCCGGCGTGGCGCGGCTCGTTCGCGGCGTGACGCTCGGCATCCGGGAGCGCGACTACGTCCAGGGCGCGGTGGCCGTGGGACTGCCACCCGTGTGGATCGCGCTGCGGTACCTCCTGCCGAACGCGCTCCCGCCGGTGCTCGCGCTCGTGACCCTCGACACCGGGACGATCATTCTCGCCGCGGCCGGGCTGAGCTTCATCGGCCTCGGCGCGCAGCCTCCGTCGCCAGAATGGGGGGCAATGCTCTCCGATGCGCAAAAGTATTTCCCGAACGGGTGGTGGCTGAGCGTGTTTCCCGGCCTCGCGATCACCGTCGTCGTGCTGTGTCTCAACATCGTCGGGGACGCCGTGCGCGACGTGTTGGATCCCCATCTCTTCCGGGGGGCCCGCTAGTTCTCGAACTGGCGCGACCCCGTGACACCCGGGGGAGGACACCTCTGCCGAGAGACGGATGGACAGGACATGTGAGTAGACTTCCAAATGGATGTGCCGGAGGAGGGACTCGAACCCCCACGGGCGTGAGCCCACGCGATTTTGAGTCGCGATCGTCTGCCGATTCCGACACTCCGGCGCGCTGATCGGCGACCCTAATCGTACCACACTCGTCTCCATGCGCTCAAGCACGCGGCGGCGTTCGCTCTGGCCGTAGGGCGGCGACCGCTGCCCGGAGGAGGCGGTGCGCCCGCGCGGAAAGGTTTCTCAGAGATGACCACGCCGGCCGCGCGCGACACGCTCCTCCTCCTCGACGCCAACGGGCTCGTCTACCGGGCGTTCTACGCGCTTCCCTACTTCACGACGCGCGACGGCCAGCCGACGAACGCCGTCTACGGTTTCACGACGATGCTCCTCAAGGTGCTGGACGAGGTGGCCCCCCAGTACGTCGCGGTGGCGTTCGACAAGCCGGGGCCGACGTTCCGTCACGAGGCGTTCGCGGAGTACAAAGCCACGCGGCAGAAGATGCCGGACGACCTCCGCCCGCAGATCGCGCTCGCGAAGGAGGTCGTCGAGGCGTTCGACCTACCGGTGTTCGAGGTCGCCGGGTTCGAGGCCGATGACGTCATCGGGACACTGACCCGCCTGGCGGAGGCCCGCGGGATGAACGTCGTGATCGTGACGGGCGATCTCGACGCGCTGCAACTGGTCTCCCCGCACACCCGCGTGATGGTGACGAGCCGCGGGATCAGCGAGACCACGGTGTACGACGAAGCGGGGGTGCAGGCCAAACTCGGCGTCGCGCCGGCACGCGTGCCCGATCTCAAGAGCCTCAAAGGTGACGCCACCGACAACATTCCGGGTGTCCCAGGTGTGGGCGACAAGACCGCCGCCCGCCTGCTCGCAGGGGGAGCAACGGTCGAGGAGGTGCTCGAGGCGCCGGCGGAGGGGCGTGATGCGCGCCTCCGGCAACGACTCGAGGAGCACCGCGCGCAGATCCTGCAGAGCAAGACGCTGTCCACGATCCAGACCGGCGTCCCGCTCTCGCTATCCTGGGATCTCCTCCGGCGCCGCCCGGTGGACACCGCGCGGATCCGTGACCTGTTCACGCGCCTTGAGTTCAAGTCGCTGCTGGATCGGCTCGGCGTCGAGGTCCCACTCACGGAGGCGCGCGGCACGTACGGGACGCTCGCGCGCGACCACGCGGCGGCGTTTTTGGAAGGGGTCTCCGAGGTGGCGATCGCGCCGGTCGCCGAAGGTGACGGGCCGCTCAAGTCTCGCCTCATCGGCATCGCGCTGGCCCGACGGGCCGGAGAGGCGAGCTACCTCGAGCTTCACGACGGGGTGCCTCCGGCGCTTGCCGACGCGCTGGCGCGGGAGGATGTGGCGAAGCTCAGCCAGGACGTCAAACGCGACCGGTTGCTGCTGGAGAGCGCGGGGCTCACGCTCCGGGGGTTCGCGTTTGACGTGGGGCTGGCGTCGTACGTGCTGGACCCCGGGAAGCGAACGCACACGCTGGCGAGCAGCGCGTGGGAACACCTCGGCTGGCGTCTGCACGAGGAGAGCGCGGCCGCGGACGAGCTGGCGCTCGGTCCGGCCCCCGGGGAGCGCGCGGCCGAGGAGGCGGACCTGATCTTCCGGTTGCGCGACGTCATGGCGGCGCAGCTCCGCGCGCGCGAGGTGGACCGTCTCTACCACGAGATCGAGCTGCCGCTTGCGAGCGTGCTCGCGCGGATGGAGCACGTGGGCGTCGCGATCGATGTGCCGGCACTGCGCGCGCTCTCCGACGAGCTGCGGCAGCGTCTCGTGGCACTGACGGCCGATATTTACCGGCTGGCGGGCTCGGAGTTCAACATCGGATCGCCGAAGCAACTCGCGTTCGTCCTGTTCGAGAAGCTCCAGCTTCCGTCCCTCAAACGCACCAAGACCGGGTTCTCCACCGACGCCGACGTGCTCGAACAGCTCGCGCCACATCACCCCGTGGTCGCCCGCATTCTGGAGCATCGCGAGCTGAGCAAGCTGCTCAGCACGTACGTGGACGTGCTTCCCGCGATGGTCGATCCGCGGACCGGCCGGCTCCATACCACGTACAATCAGGCCGTCGCCAGCACCGGGCGGGTCATCACCACAGACCCCAATTTGCAGAACATTCCAATTCGGACGGGAGTGGGACGGCAGATTCGACGGGCGTTCGTCGCCGGGCGGGAGGGTACGGTGCTGCTCTCTGCGGACTATTCGCAGATCGAACTGCGGGTGCTCGCCGAGGCCACCCAGGACCCCGGACTGCTCGAGGCGTTCCGGCGGGGGGCAGATATCCATACGGTGACCGCGGCCGAGGTGTTCTCCGTGGACGCGGAGACGGTGACCGCCGAGATGCGCCGCCGCGCCAAGGCGTTCAACTACGGCATCGCGTACGGCATCAGCGACTTCGGGCTCGCCGCACAACTCTCGATCGGTCGGGACGAGGCGCGGGTCTTCATGGATACGTACTTCGCGCGGTACCCGCGCGTCGCGGAGTACATGCGCACGGTCGTCGAGCAGGCCCGGAGGGACGGGTACGTCAAGACGCTTCTCGGCCGCCGCCGCTACCTGCCGGATATCCTGAGCCGCAACCGGGTGATCCGCGAGGCCGCCGAGCGCATCGCGATCAACGCGCCGATTCAGGGCACGGCCGCGGACATCATCAAGATCGCGATGCTGCGGGTGGACCGAGACCTGCTGCCCGAGGCGCCTGGGATGGAGATGATCTTGCAGATCCACGACGAGCTGCTCTTCGAGGTCCCCCAGGAACTTGTCGAACGCATCGGCCCGCGGGTGCGGCAGGTGATGGAGGAGGCGTATCCGCTGGCTGCCCCGCTCGTTGCCGATCTCGCGGTGGGGCCCAACTGGCAGGATCTGACGGAACTGCCATGAAGGGCCCGCCGTGAGCCGCTCGCCGCTCAGAATCGGGCTTACCGGGGGGATCGCGAGCGGGAAGAGCACCGTCGCCGCCGCGCTGCAGGACGCCGGGGCGGCCCTGGTCGACGCCGACCGGATCGCGCGCGAGGTCGTCGCTTGCGGCGGGCCGGCGTACGACGACGTCGTGAGGGAGTTCGGTCCCGGGATCGTGGGCCCAGGCGGCGCGATCGACCGCAAGGCGCTTGGGGCGTGCATCTTCAACGACGCGGCGGCGCGTCGGCGGCTCAACGCGCTGACCCACCCGCACATCCGCCGGCGCATGGCGGACGACGCGGCGCGTCTCGCGGCCACTCCTGGCGTCGAGGTCATCGTCTTCGAGATCCCGCTCCTGCTCGACACGACCGACGGCCGGGATCTCGGACTCGACGGCATCATCGTCGTGTCCGCGCCGGAGGAGGTCCAAGTGGACCGTCTCGTCGCTCGGGACGGCGTGTCACGCGATGACGCGCGTCGCCGGCTCGCTGCGCAGGTTCCGCTCCGCGACAAGGTCGCCTCGGCCGATTGGGTGATCGACAACGGGGGCACGCCCGACGCGACGCGGGGGCAGGTTGAGCGCCTGTGGGCGACGCTCACCGCGAAGGCCAAACTCCGGCATCCCTCCACGTAGCGCGACTCGGCCGAGCCGCTCGGTCGCGCCGGTCCGGGCGCGTTTGGGCCCCCAACGGATGTTCCCACGTCTCGTTGGAGACCACGAAGGGCACACTCACAGTATAATGCTGCATCTGCCAAGCGCCGCGACGCTCGTGCTCGGGGGCATCCTCAGCCTCATCGGGATTGGAGCCTTCATGTACGGCAGGCGGATCGGCCACACGGCGTTTCTCATCGGCGGCGGCGTGCTCATGGTCGTTCCCTATTTCGTCGGCAGCCCCCCGTTGTTGATTCTGATCGGGGCCGGCACCGTCGTCGGGATGTACCTTTTCCGCTACTAGGCGCCTGATCGAGCTCCGCGTCACTGGGTTCCGGCGCCCGGAACCGCGTTGCGCGCAGCGTGAGGCGGCGTGGCGCTGCATACATCTCCTGGCGCGCAAGAAGCCACCTCACGGGGTTGCGGCCGCGCGCGGCGTGTCCCACGACCCATGGAGCGCGCTCGCCCCCCCATGTTATAATTGGCTGATACATCCCTCAACGCGCGGTGGGTTGTCGAACAATGCCTCAGCTCAAGATGGTGACGGACCAACAGCCGGCCGGCGATCAGCCGAGCGCGATCGCCGGGCTTGTTGAGAGCGTCGGGCGCGGCGACCGGTTCCAGACGCTCCTGGGGGTCACGGGATCGGGCAAGACGTACACGGTTGCCCGGATGATCGAGCAGATCCAGCGGCCAACGCTCGTGCTCGCCCACAACAAGACGCTCGCCGCGCAGCTGTACGGGGAATTCCGGCAGTACTTTCCCGACAACGCGGTGCGGTACTTCGTCTCGTATTACGATTACTACCAACCCGAGGCGTACGTGCCGCAGACCGACCTGTACATCGCGAAGGATGCGTCGATCAACGACGAGATCGATCGGTTGCGCCACGCGTCCACGAAGGCGCTGATGGAGCGCCGCGACGTCGTCATCGTCGCCTCGGTCTCGTGCATCTACGGCTTGGGTTCGCCCGAGGACTACCAGGACGTCATGCTGTTCCTGCGCGTCGGCGAGCGGAAGTCGCGTGACGAGATTCTTCGCCGCCTGGTGGACGTGCAGTATGAGCGCAATGACATCGACTTCTCCCGCGGCAGGTTCCGCGTGCGTGGCGACGTCGTCGAGATCTTCCCGGCCTACGAGGACCGAGCGGTCCGCGTCGAGTTGTTCGGCGACGAGGTCGAGCGCATCCACGAGATCAACCCGCTCACCGGAGAGATCCTCGTCGACAAGCCCGCGGTGGCGATCTGGCCGGCGAAGCACTGGGTCACGACCGCGGCGAAGCTCGGCGCCTCGCTGGACCGGATCGAAGCCGAACTGCGAGAGCGCGTGGCGTGGTTCCAGGCCCAGGGCAAGCTGTTGGAGGCGCAGCGGCTGGAGTTCCGGACGAAGTACGATCTCGAGATGCTGCGCGAGGTCGGCTACTGCCCCGGCATCGAGAACTACTCACGCCATCTCTCCGGGCGCGCCGAGGGCGAGCGACCGGGATGCCTGCTCGACTACTTCCCCAAGGACTTCCTCGTCGTGATCGACGAGTCGCACGTGACGGTGCCGCAAGTCCGCGGAATGCACGAGGGCGACCGTGCGCGCAAGAAGAACCTCGTGGACTTCGGGTTCCGGTTGCCGTCCGCCTACGACAACCGGCCGCTGACGTTCGAAGAGTTTGACGCGCTCGTGCCGCAGGTCGTCTTTGTCTCCGCGACGCCCGGACCGTACGAGCTGGCGGTCAGCACGCGGGTCCTAGAGCAGATCGTGCGTCCGACCGGGCTGGTGGATCCGCAGGTGGAGGTGCGCCCGGCGAAGGGACAAGTCGACGACCTGATCGCCGAGATCAAGACACAGGTCGAACGGGGCGAGCGGACCCTCGTGACGACGCTGACGAAGCGGATGGCGGAGGATCTGTCCGACTATCTTCAGGAGCTCGGCATGAAGGTGCATTACCTCCACGCCGAGGTCGAGGTCCTACAGCGGATTCAGATCTTGAAGGACCTGCGCGAAGGCACCTACGATGTGCTCGTTGGCATCAACCTGCTTCGGGAAGGGCTCGATCTGCCCGAGGTGTCGCTCGTGACGATTCTCGACGCCGACAAGGAGGGATACCTCCGTTCGGAGACGAGCCTGATCCAGACGATGGGACGGGCGGCACGGAACGTGGGCGGGCGGGTGATCCTCTACGCCGACGGGGTCACCGACTCGATGCGCAGGGCGATTGCGGAGACGAACCGGCGCAGAGAGATCCAGCTGCGCTACAATGAGGAGCACGGCATCACGCCGACGACCATTGTGAAACCGATTCGCGACATGATCGAGATCGAGGCGGCGGAAGAGCCGGCAGCCTATACCGCCGGAGAGTCGGGCGAAGGCGCCGTGCTGACGGCCAAGGAATTGATCGGCTTGGCGGAGCAGGGTAAGCAGGTGCCGTGGGACATCGCTCGGTTGCTGATGCTGAGCCCCGGGGAGCTCGAGGGCACGATCGAGGCGCTTGAGCGCGAGATGCGAAAGGCCGCCGCCGAGCTGCAGTTCGAGAAGGCCGCGTCGCTGCGCGACCAACTCCAAGAGCTGCGGCGGGGGCTAGGAGAGCCGTATTTCGGCGGGACCAAATCCCGCCGTGGGCGTCGCCCGCCGCCCGCGCCGGTGGGCGGGGCGCACCCGAGGCCGCGCCGGGACGGCGGACGCAGGCACCCGAGGTAAAGAGCACGGCGGGCGGCTCGACGACGTGGAGTGGAACGTTCGGCGCCGGCGTTAGACATGAGGACGCGTTTGGCCGTACCCGCACCAGAGAGGGATCGGGACCTGCTACAGCGAACACACGTTCGATTTTCCTTTCATCGCCGCCGGTGGCGGCACACACAGAGGGGTAGCCATGCCGCTTGACCGGATCGTGGTGCGAGGCGCACGCGAGCACAATCTTCAGAACATCGACGTCGAGATGCCTCGGGATCGTCTGGTCGTGCTGACCGGGATCTCCGGGTCGGGCAAGTCGTCGCTAGCCTTCGACACGATCTACGCCGAGGGGCAGCGCAAGTACGTCGAGTCGCTCTCGGCGTACGCGCGGCAGTTCCTCGGCCTGATGGAAAAACCGGACGTCGACCACATCGATGGCCTGAGCCCGGCGGTCTCGATCGACCAGAAGGGAGCCCCGCGCAATCCCCGGTCCACCGTGGGCACCGTCACGGAGATCTACGACTACCTGCGCCTCCTCTACGCACGCGTCGGCATGCCGCACTGTCCCAAGTGCGGGAAGCCGATCAGCCGGCAGACGCCCGAGCAGATCGTGGACCGGGTGCTCGAGATGCCCGAAGGTCGGCGGATTCTCGTGCTCGGTCCGATCGTGCGCGGCCGCAAAGGGGAATACCGCCAGTTGTTCCAGGACCTCCGCCGGCAAGGGTTCGCCCGCGTTCGCGTGGACGGCAACCTGTACGAGCTCGGCGAGGAGATCCCCCTCGACAAGAACCGGAAGCACCAGATCGAGGTGGTCGTGGACCGGCTCATCGTGCGGCCCGACATCCGGAGTCGGCTCAACGACTCGGTGGAGACCGCGCTCAAGCTCGGCCAGGGCATCGTGGGGATCTCGGTCGTGGACGGCGAGGAGTTCGTGTTCAGCCGAAACTTCGCGTGCCCGGACGACGGCGTCAGCTTGTCCGAGATCGAACCGCGGATCTTCTCGTTCAATGCGCCCTACGGCGCGTGCCCGACCTGCACGGGCTTGGGGTTCAAGCAGGAGATCGATCCCGCGCTGGTGCTGGACGCGTCCCTCTCGCTGCTCGACGGCGCCGTGCTGCCGTGGGCAAACTCGACCAGCGAGTACTACCAGGAGGTGCTGCGCTCGCTTGCGGACCACTACGGCGTCGACGTGCACACGCCGGTTCGGAAGCTGCCGCGGGAGTTCGTGCGGGCGCTGCTCCATGGGACGGAGGAGCCGATCAGGCTGAAGTACCACAACCGTTGGGGGACGCTGCGACAATATGATGCCGCGTTTGAAGGGATCGTGCCCCAACTCGAGCGGCGCTACCAAGAGAGCGACTCCGAGTACGTCAAGGAAGAGATCGAGCAGTTCATGAGCAGCGCACCGTGTCCGGACTGCCGCGGCACGCGCCTGAAGCGGGAGAGCCTCGCGGTTACCGTCGGCGGGCGTTCGATCGCTGAGGTGTGCGCGCTGACCGTCCGGGGCGCGATGCAGTTCTTCGAGACGCTCGCGTTTAGCGACCGCGAGCAGATGATCGCGCAGCAAATCCTGAAGGAGATCCGGGCCCGATTGCGCTTTCTGGTGGATGTTGGGCTCGACTACCTCACCCTCGACCGGACCGCCAACACTCTTTCCGGCGGCGAGGCACAGCGGATCCGGCTGGCGACGCAGATCGGATCGGGGTTGATGGGTGTCCTCTACGTCCTCGACGAGCCGAGCGTGGGGCTGCACCAGCGGGACAACCACCGGCTGATCGAGACGCTCGAACGGCTGCGCAACCTTGGCAACACGATCCTCGTTGTGGAGCACGACGAAGACACGATCCGTGCGGCCGACTGGATCGTGGATATCGGGCCAGGCGCGGGCTCGCACGGCGGGCAGGTGATCGCATCGGGGCCGCTCGAGACGATCCTGCGTACGCCGTCGTCCGTCACCGGCCAGTTCCTGTCCGGCGCGCGCCGGATCGCGATCCCGCCCCGCCGGCGCGCTGGGCGCGGCGAAGCGCTGGTGGTCCGCGGCGCCCGCGAGCACAACCTGAAAGGGATCGACGTGGCGGTCCCGCTCGGGATGTTCGTATGCGTGACCGGCGTGTCGGGGTCTGGCAAGTCCACCCTCATCGACGACATCCTGTACCGGGCGCTGTCCCACTATCTCCACGGGTCGCGCACGCGGCCGGGCGCCCACGACCGGATCGAGGGGCTGCGGCTGCTCGACAAAGTGATCAACATCGATCAGTCGCCGATCGGCCGCACGCCGCGCAGCAACCCCGCGACGTACACGAAGACGTTCGACTTGATCCGCGAGCTCTACGCGCTGACCCCCGACGCGCGGGCGCGCGGGTTCAAACAGGGGCGGTTCTCGTTCAACGTCCGCGGGGGACGATGCGACGCGTGCGAGGGGGATGGCATTGTCCGGATCGAGATGCACTTCCTTCCGGACGTGTACGTTCCGTGCGACGTGTGCAAGGGGAAGCGGTACAATCGCGAGACGTTGGAGGTCAAGTACAAGGGGAAGTCCATCGCCGACGTGTTGGACATGACCGTGGAGGAGGCGCTCGGATTCTTCGACGCGATCCCCCGGATCAAACGCAAGCTCCGCACGCTTGCGGACGTCGGCCTCGGCTACGTCACTCTGGGTCAACCGGCGACGACGCTGTCCGGAGGGGAGGCGCAGCGGGTGAAGCTGAGCACCGAGCTCAGCCGGCGCGACACGGGTCGGACGATCTATATTCTCGACGAGCCGACCGTTGGGCTCCACTTCGCCGATGTGCAGCGGCTGCTGGACGTGCTCCATCGCCTCGTGGACGTGGGCAACACCGTGCTGGTCATCGAGCACAACCTCGACGTCATCAAGACGGCGGATTGGCTGGTTGACCTGGGACCCGAAGGCGGCGACTTTGGGGGGCAGGTGGTCGCCGAAGGCCCGCCGGAGGCCGTCGCGCGCGTTGCCGCATCCTACACGGGTCAGTACCTCCGCAAGGTCCTCGGGCCGGAGGCCCTGCGCACGGCCGGCGTCGCCGGACCGCGCCGGGACGGAGAACGAGCGCTGCCCCGATCCGCGAACGGAAACCCTGACGGTACGGGCGGTCCCCGGCCTCCTGTGCGCGACGCCGCGCCGGTGAGGCGTCCTCGCATGCCGGTCGGGAGGCGTCGGGGCGCCTAGTCGATGGGGCGCGCGCGTCACCATCGCGCGAGAGGCTGATCGAGTGCTCTCGGAAGCAGCACGGTCACGCATCGACGACCTCATCGGCACGATCACGTCGCTTTCCGGGCCCGCGGATCCGCAGCTGTCCCCCGACGGCCGCCACGTGGCGTACGTGCGCATCCCTTTCGCGTGGGAAGGGGACTACGCCGCGGGGGACATCTGGGTCGCGCCGGCCGACGGCTCGGCGCCGGCGCGGCAGTTCACGCGGGGCAACGCCCGCGACGATAGCCCGCGGTGGTCCCCCGACGGACGGGCGCTCGCCTTTCTCTCGGACCGCCTGAACCGAGGCGCAAGGTCGCTGTACCGCATCTCGCCGGACGGCGGCGAAGCACTGCTGCTGGTCCGACGAGAGGCGCAAGGGATCGAGCGGTTCGCGTGGTCGCCGGACGGCTCGCGGATCGCGTTCACCGCTCCAGACGAGCCCACCGACGAGGACAGACGCCGAACGCGGGAGCGCGACGACGCCGACGTCTACGGAGAGCGCTGGCGGTGCGCGCGCCTGTATGTGCTCGATCTCGCGCGTGGGGCCGTTGTCCGCTGGGACACGGAGGAGCGGCACGTCGTGGATTTGGCGTGGGCACCCGACGGCAGGGCGATCGCGGTGTTGGCGGCGCCCACGCCCGAGGGGGAGGTGCGCCACCGGATGGAGTTGCTGATCGCCTCCGCGGATGGGACGCCGTTGAAACGGGTAGGTTCGGTCGGCGGCGCGCAGGCTCTGACCTGGTCACAGGCCCTGTCTGCGATCCTCTGGCTTGGTTCACACAGCGGCGGCCCACAGTCCGCGTTTACCGTGTTTGCCGTCGATGTGGCACGCGCGCCCGACGACCGAGGCGCCGGGACGCTCGGCGCGATCCAGCCGCGTCTCGTCGGCCCGGGCCCCGACGACGGCTGCTGCGCGGTGGCCCTCGCGCATGTCGCGGGCGACGCGCGCGTCGTCGTCGCCCTCGCCGAGGGTCTGACGACCCGACTGGAGTGGCTCGATGCCAGGACGGGGACGCGGGAGGTGCTGTGGGAGGCGCCGGACGGCGAGATTCACGAGTTTTCCGCCGTCGTGCACAACGGATCGCCCCTGCTGGCCGTCGTGCAAAGTTCCGGCAGTGCGCCGCCCGAAGTGCATGTGGGGACGCCCGGTGCGCTCGTCCCCGTTAGTTGCCACCACGCGCCCATCTCCGCATGGTCGTTTGGACGACAGGAGCCGTTCTACTGGACGGCGGCCGACGGGATTGCGCTCGACGGCGTACTCATCCGGCCGGTCGGCGGGTCTCCCGGGCCCTGGCCGACGATCGTGCTGATCCACGGCGGACCATATCATGGACGCGCCGGCAACGGGTTTCACCTATCGTGGGGACAGCTGCTCGCGATGCTCGGCTATGCCGTGCTGTTCCCCAACTATCGCGGCGGCATGGGGCACGGCGAGCGGTTCGCCGCCGCGGTCCGGGGAAATATCGGCGGCCCGGATTTCGTGGACGTCATGACCGCGGTTGACGCCGCCGTGGCCCGCGGCATCGCGGACGAGCGCCGCCTCGGGATCGGCGGGTGGAGCCAGGGCGGGTTCATGACCGCGTGGGCGGTGACGCAGACAGATCGATTTCGAGCGGGCGTGATGGGCGCGGGAATCAGTCACTGGGGCTCGGAGGTCCTGACCAGCGACCTTCCGACGTTTGAGGGGACCCTGGCCGGCGACCGTCCGTGGGACGGTCCGGACGCTCGGCGCGGCGACCTCCGCTCTCCGATTACGTACGCCAAGAACGTCCGGACGCCGCTCTTGATCCTGCACGGCAAGGCCGATGAACGAATCCCGGTCGGCCAGGCGACCGGGTTCGAGCGGGCCATGCGGAAGAACGGCGTGCCGGTGCAGCTTGTGACCTATCCTCGCGAACCGCATGGGGTGCGTGAACGCAATCATCAACGGGACCTGCTCCGCCGCATGGTCTTGTGGTTCGACCGGTGGCTCGCCTAGACGATCCCGGTCCGAAGCGCGAGCTCACCGTCAACACGTGGGGCTGCTCATGGCGCCCGCGCCGCGGGTCCTCGCGGGACTCTGCGCCTGACGGAGGAGACTGCGTGACGCGCATCGGAATCCCTTGGAAACGACCGGCAGGCACCCGGGCGGGAGGGCGTGATGGCAGAACCGCAGCTGGTGTTGTGGACGGAGAGTGACGACGGTCCGAGGTTCGGCGTCGACACAGACGGGATCGCGGGGGCCGGCGGGGTGTTCCGCTCGGTGCGGTGCCGGGACGAAGCGGAGCGCATCGCGGCGGCACGGGACGCCCGCGTGATGGTGGTGAGCGCCGCGGCGATCACGGACGCGGTGTACGCGGGGGCGCCGCACCTCGTCGGCATCGTGCGGACCGGGATCGGCCTGGATACGGTGGACATTCCGGCGGCGACCCGGCACGGCGTCTGCATCTCACACGTGCCGGACTTCTGCTACGACGAGGTCGCGGATACCGCCTGGGCGCTGATTCTCGCGGTAACTCGCAGGGTCGTGTTGGCCGACCGGCACGTTCGCGCGGGCGAGTGGTCGCCGGGCGCCGTGATGCCGGTGCATACGCTCCGCGGCCAAACCTTGGGGCTCGTGGCGTTCGGCCACATCGCCGGGAAGGTGGCCGAGCGCGCGCGCGGGTTCGGCGTCCGGATCGTCGCGGCGGACCCGTATGTGGATGCGGCGGCCATGCGCGCGGAGGGCGTGGAAAAGGTCAGCCTGGACGATCTGCTGGCGCAGGCCGATATCGTCTCCCTGCACACTCCGCTGACGCCGGAGACGCGCGGGATGATGGGCGCGGCGGCGTTCGGGCGGATGAAACCGGGCGCGGTGCTCATCAACACGTCCCGCGGCGGCGTCGTGGATCAGGCGGCCCTGATCGAGGCCCTCCGCACCGGACGCCTCAGCGGGGCAGGGCTCGACGTCCAGATCCCGGAGCCCCCGTCCAAGGACAATCCGTTGTTGGGGATGGACAACGTCGTGCTCACGCCCCACTTCGCGTCGACGACCGTCGAAGCGATGCGCGACTTGGCCGCGAAGGTCAGCCGCCAGGTGATTCAGATGCTCCGGGGCGAGTGGCCGACCTATTTGGCGAACCGGGCGGTGCGCGAGCAGCCGACAGCCCGGCTGCTCGTGGGACGGGGAGCGGCGCGATGACGACCAACCAGGCCAAGGCCAAGCTGCGTCAGGGCGGAACTGCGCTCGGCACGATGGTGTCGGAGATGCGCAGCGAGGAGGTCGCGTATGTGCTGGCGGCCTCCGGCTTCGACTTCTTGGTGGTCGACACCGAACACGGGTCAGCCAGCATGGAGACGGTCCAGCGGATCTGCCGGGCCGCGCGCGGCGCCGGCATCGCGCCGCTCGTTCGCGTGACGGAGATCGGCTACGCGCTGATCGCGCGCACGCTGGACGCCGGCGCGCTGGGCCTGATGGTTCCGCACGTCGAAACCGCCGAGGACGCGCGCACGATCGTGCGGTGCGCGAAGTACCCGCCGGTCGGCGAGCGCGGGTTCGGGCTCCGGAGCGCCGTGACCGATTACTCGGGCGCATCGGTTCCGGACGCGATCGCGTGGTCCAACGCGGAGACGATGGTGATGGCGCAGGTCGAGAGCCAGCGCTGCCTCGACAACCTGGACGAGATCGCCGCGGTGCCGGGCATTGACGTGCTGCTCGTCGGACCGACGGACCTCAGCATCGCGCTCGGCGTCCCCGGACAGTTGCTGCACCCGAAGATGGAGGACGCCTACCGGCGCGTGGTCGAGGTCGCGCGTCGCCACGACATCGCCGGCGGACTCCACCCCAGCGACATCAAGGTCGCGCAACGCGGGCGGGACCTCGGGATGCGGTGTCTGATGTACTCCGCCGAGATCCGCATGTTGTGGGTCGCCGCGCGCGAGGCGGTGCAGGCCCTGCGCGCGGGGAGCTGACCGGCCGCGGCCCGCGCAGCAGGCGTGCCGCGCGCAAGACGCGAATCCTCCTGAAAACGTCGAGGCCGGCGCGTCACGCCGGGGAGGAGTGTGCATGACACGGGCGCGTTCGTGCATTTGGGCGGTTGCGATCACCGCGGCGGCGCTGTTCGGGACCGGGATGCCGTGGGGGCCGACGCCGGCGCCGGGGGCCGCCCCCGCGTCGCTCACGTTCGGCCTGTCCGCCGAACCGCCCAATCTGGATCCCCACAACAGCGCCGGAGCGGCCGCGCAGACCGTGAAGATGCAGATCTACCGCGGGTTGTTCAAGCTCGATTCCCGGGGCCGGATCCAGAAGGATCTCGTCGCGTCGTACGACCAGCCGACGCCGACCACCTACGTGTTCCACCTCCGCCCCAACCTGAAGTTCAGCGACGGCTCGCCGTTGACCGCGGCGGACGTCGTGTTCAGCTTCGAGCGCATCGCGGACCCGAAGGTCGGCGCGTACCTCCAGAAGCGCCTGGCCGGTGTCGAGAGCGTGGAGGCGCTGGATCCGCAGACGGTCAAGGTGACGCTGCATGCGCCCGACGCGGTATTCATCACGCTGCTGGGGCTCCCGCAGGCCGCGGTCGTGTCGAAGACGTTCACGCTCGCCCACAACGACGATCTGAAGACCGTCACGATGGGGGAGGGACCGTATGTGCTCGCCGACTGGCAGCGCGGCGTGCAGCTCACAGTCACCCGGAACCCCAACTACTATGGCGGAGCGGTGAAGACGCCGGAGATCCGGTTCGTGTTCTATCCTGACGACAACTCGCGCGTCGCGGCGCTCGAGTCCGGGTCGGTGGACATGATTGAGTATGTCCCGTGGCAGGCGATCACCCAGATCCAGTCCAACCCGCAGTTCGGCTATCAGGGAACGGACGGGCCGTTCATGTACCTCGTGTTCAACGTCACCCAGGCGCCGTTCAACGACGTGCGCGTGCGGCACGCGATCGGGTACGCGATCGACCGCGACGCGATCATCAAGACCGCGTTCTTCGGTCGCGGCGGGACGATCTACGGCCTGCCGATCGCGAAGGGGAATCTGGCGTACGATCCGGCGTTCGATCACTACTACACGTACGATCCCGCGAAGGCCAAGCAGCTCCTCGCGGAGGCCGGCTTCCCGAACGGGTTTACCGCGACCCTCCTGAGCACGGCCCAGTACGGCATGCACAAGGACACCGCGCAGGTCGTCCAGCAGAACCTGAACGCGATCGGCGAGCACGTCACGCTGTCCCTGCCGGACTGGCCGACCCGCGTCGCGACCGGGAACGAGGGCCGCTATCAGTTCGCGGTGATGGGGACGGTCGGCGACTACAGCGACCCCGACTTCCTCTCGCTGTTCCTGCACTCCGGTCCCACCTACTACGCGTATGCGGCGGGCTACAACAACGCGACGATGGACGTGCTCCTGGAGCAGGGTCGGGCCGCGATGGATCCGGCTAAGCGCAAGTCGCTGTACGCGCAGGTCCAGCGCACGGCGCTCGCGGACGCCCCATATATCTTCCTGACTTACCGCGAACAGGGGTACGCATACCGAAAAGGGCTCGAGGGGTTCCGACTCATGCCGGGGTTCCTCGCTTTCTACTCGGCCTACGAGATGGAAGGGTTCACCGTCGCCAGGTAGGCGGGTTTCCGCGCGGCGAGCGCGGCGGCCGGCGCACCGCGCCGGCCGCCCATGCCGATGCTGAAGTATACATCCCGCCGGATCGTCACAGCCGTCATCCTCCTGTGGGTGGTTGTGACCCTGGTGTTTGCGTTCCTGCACTTGCTTCCCGGGGACCCCGTGTTCATCATTTTGGGCTCGGAGTCCGGGGCGCAGGCGCCGAGCCCCGAGCAGGTCACGGCGGTCCGTCACGCGCTGGGCCTCGATCGCCCGGTGCCGGTGCAGTACGGGCTGTGGCTGGGCCGGCTGGCCCGGTTCGACCTGGGGACCTCGCTGTACGACTCGACATCCGTGACCGTGGACATCCTCGCCAGGCTCCCCACGAGCCTGCAGCTGATCGCGGTGGCCGTGGCGCTCGCCGTCGCCGCCGGCGTGCTGCTCGGCATCACGGCGGCGCGCCGGCGAGGCACGTGGATCGACGTGGTGCTGTCCGTCGTGCTGGCCGGCGGGCTGTCGATCCCCGTGTTCGTCATCGGCACCCTCGCGGTGCTCGTGTTTGGCGTCGAACTGCGGTGGGTGCCGATCGGCGGATTCGTACCGTTCACGCGCGACCCCGCCGCGTACCTGCGGCAGCTCGCGCTGCCCGCGACGACGTTGGCGTTCAGCCTGCTCGGCGTCGTAGGACGCATCACGCGCGGCAGTGTCCTCGAGGTGATGCACCAGGACTACGTGCGCACCGCGCGCGCGAAGGGCGCCGGCGAGGTCCGTGTGCTCGTCCGTCACGTCCTACGCACCGCGTTGATCCCGATCGTCACGGTTGTCGGCGTCCAGTTCGGCATCCTCATCGGCGGCACCGTGCTGGTGGAGTACATCTTCAACTGGCCGGGCATCAGCACGCTGCTCTTCACCGCGATCCAACGGCGCGACTACCCCACGGTCCAGGGGATCGTCCTCGTGACGTCGGCGCTGTTCATCCTGATCAACCTGATCGTCGATCTGTCGTACGCAGTGCTCGATCCGCGGATCCGGTACGAGGGCGGCGCGTGAGCCGCCGCCACCCCGCGGAGCGCGTCCGTGTGACCCTCGGTACGGCGGTTGTGGCCGCGGTCGTGGTCGCCGCCGCGGCGCCCTGGCTGTTCACCGGTAGCGATCCGCTGCTGATGCACCCGTCGACCCCGTTCGCGGGGCCCGGCGGCGCGCACCCGCTGGGGACGGACGAGTTCGGCCGGGACATCCTGGCGCGGCTGGTCTACGGGGCGCGGGCCTCGCTCGAGGTTTCTGCGGGTTCCGTGCTGCTCGCCGGGTCCGTCGGTACGCTCCTCGGCGTCCTGGGTGGCTACCGGTCGGGGGTGTGGGAGGCGGTCACGATGCGGTCGGCGGACGTCATACTGTGTTTTCCGCCGATCCTGCTCGCGATGCTGGTCGCCGGGTTTCTCGGCGCGGGGGTGGGGCACCTGATTCTGATCATCGGGTTCCTCTATATGCCGCAGTTCAGCCGGCTGGCGTTCGCGCAAACGCTCGCGGTACGTCAGGGAGAGTTCGTGGAGGCGGCGCGCGCTGCCGGCGCCTCGACCGGCCGCATCCTCGCGCGCGCGATCCTGCCGAACGTCGTGGGGCCGATCGTCATCCAGGCGTCGCTCTCGGCGGCGTCGGCGATGCTGCTCGAGTCCGGCCTGAGCTTCCTCGGGCTCGGGGTGCTGCCGCCGGCGCCGTCGTGGGGGTTGATGATCGCCACGGCGCGTAACTACATGTTCCAGACGCCCTACTACGTGTTGTGGCCGTCCGTCGTGCTCAGCGTGACGATCCTCGGGATCAACACGCTCGGCGACGCGCTCCTCGACCATCTCGATCCGCGGAGGCGCCTCGGGTAGGGAGAGCGAGCCGGGGGAACGGAGCCGCCGGTCGTCGGATCGGCGGTAAGCTCACACGACGCACGGGGGTGACGCGTGAACATCGCGGAAGCATCGTGGGTGGACATCGAAGAACGGGTGCGGCACAACCCCTGCGCCCTGGTCCCCGTCGGCGCCGTCGAAGTGTACGGGCCGCACCTTCCGCAGGGCACCGACGGGATCGTGGCCGCCGCGGTCTGCGAGCGCGCCGCCGCGCGCGCGGGCTGCCTGGCGGCGCCGCTCGTGCCGGTCGGGTGGTCCGAGGGGCTCGCGAGTTTCCCCGGGACGCTGAGCGTCCGACCGGACGTGCTGCGCGGCTACTGCGACGGACTGGTGACGAGCCTCTTTCCCTGGGGCGTTCGCTCGATTCTGTTCGTGAACGGGCACCTCGGCAACGTGCCCTGCCTGCAGGAGCTCACCCTCACGTACGATCGACCCGACGAGGGGCGCCGCGTCGCGCAGATCGACCTGTGGCGATTCATCCAGCCGTTCACGGCGGATCTCTTGCGCAGCCCGTCCTGGAAGTTCGGCCACGCCGGGGAGGCCATGACCGCGGCGATGCTGTACCTGCGCCCGGAGCTGGTTCGGATGGAGCGCGCGGGCCGGTTCCTCCCCGACAGCGCCGGACCGCCCCTCGGTGTGCACGTGCAGCGGCGCTACCGCGACCAGGCGCCCGAGGGATTTCTCGGCGACGCCACGCTCGGGAGCGCGGAGGTCGGTCGGGAGATCGTGCACCGGTGCGTCGAGCATCTTCTCGGTCTCATCGCGCGTGAGTTCGGTGCGCGGCCGCCGGCGTGACGCGGCCTGCCGACAACGGAGGCGGACGATGGCGAACAAGTACCGGCTGCGGGACATGTCCTGGATGGAGGCGGAGGAGGCGTTCAAGAGGTCCGATACCGTCATCGTGCCGGTCGGCACGCTGCACGGACACGGGCCCACGCCGATCGGGATCGACTTTCGCTCGGTCGAGGCGCTGGCCGATCGCGTGGGCGAGCGGACCGGCCTGATGGTCTTGCCGGTGGTGGCCTACGGCGAGAACGACAAAATGAACGCGTACCCGGGATCGATCACGATCAGCCCGGACGTGCTCGTGGCCTATTACACGGATATCTGCCGCAGCCTGCACGCCAACGGCGTCACACGCGTCATCTTTCTCAACGGGCACGGTGGGAACCACGACCCGCTGCTGCGGACCGGGCGGAATGTGCGGTCCCTCGGCATGTTGGTCGCGATCGTGGGGTGGGGATCCATTGAGCGCGCGCTGATGCCCGCGCAGTTCTCCGAGGGCAACTTCACGTCATGGGTGGCGATTGCGGAGTTGGCCGTGGCGGTGGCGATCGACGGCCCGGGCGTGGCGGACCTCCGAGGCGAAGGGTACCGGGGAGAGTGGGGTTCCAACCCCACCGTGCGCCCCCTGTTCGGGGAGAAGATCAAGCCGCTCGGCTTCAGCGAGTTCGAGTACGCCGGCGCGCCGGTGACCATCCCCGTCGACGCGTGGGACGTCGATGTTGACAGCCCGCCAGATCCCCCGCGGAGCGAACTGGCGGGGCTGCAGCGTCGCGGCGAGGAAATTCTCGAGCGCCAGACCGAACACATCGCGGCATTCGCCAGAGAGTTTCAGAAGATCGACGTGGCGAAGGCGCTGCGGCACTCCTGACCTCTGGGGCGATCGTGGCGGGCGCGCGGTCGGCGCGCAAGGAGGGCGGCGGTGGACGTTGTGGCACGGATTCGGGCGATCGCACGGTACCCGGTCAAGTCGATGCGGGGCGAGGATCTCGAGACGGCCTCGCTCACGTTCCAGGGCCTCGCGGAGGACCGTCGATACGCGTTCGTTCAGGCGGGCTCCCGAAGCGCCTTTCCGTGGCTGACCGGCCGTCAGTACCCGGGTCTGCTTCGGTACCAGCCGCGCGTCGAGCTGGCCCCGGACCCGAGCAACCCGCGCGTTCAGGTCACCACGCCGGAGGGCGTCACGCTCGACGTGAACGACGACCGTCTCCGACGCGCGCTCGAAGCGGGGTGCGGTGGTGCGCTGTTTCTCATGCGCGACTACCGCGGCAACTACGACGTGTCGCCGGTCTCCATCATCGCGTGGCAAACGATCGCGCGCATCGCCGCGGGGAGCGGCACGGCGTCCGATGTCAGGCGCTTTCGGCCGAACCTGCTCGTTGACGTCACCGACGGCGGTCCCGCAGGCGAGATGGGGTGGGTGGGACGGATCCTACGCGTCGGTGACCGCGCACGTCTGGCCGTGACGGAGCCCGACCACCGCTGCGTGATGATTACCCTGGACCCCGCGACGACCGAGGCCGACCCCCGAATCCTGCGCTGGGTGGCGCAGCAGCACGGCGGTGTGGCGGGCATCCACGCGACGGTGCTGGCCCCCGGTGACGTACGCGTCGGCGATCCGATCGTGCTGGAGGCATGAGACACCCTGTGTCAAGCCCCCAGTCATCAAGCCGGTTTGGGCGCGGGGATGGTGAGGCCTTGTGCGGTCGTATGGTGGCTGAGTTGGTAGGGGGTCGAGGATTGCCAACAGCGCCAGAGGACGCGGAGCCAC
>DATGJN010000003.1 GCA_035295165.1 bacterium | reverse complement strand
GCCCGATGCCGATGAGCTCGCCGTTCAACGCAGCATCGCCCCAAGCCCTGGCCATCAAGTCCCTCTTCCTGTTCGTCCTCTGGCTCGGCTTGGGCGTGTTCGTCATCGTTGCGGGGCTCGTGCTCACCGCGGCGATCCGGTTCCGCGCGCGCGCGGGCGGCTCGGAGGCGCCCCAGGAAGAGGGGCGGCCCAAGTGGGAGATCGTATGGACCGGGGCGGCGGCGCTGCTGCTGGCTGTCATCCTCATCCCCACGATCGCCGTGATGCGGACGGCGGATCCCGCCCGGGGCGCGCATGCGCCCGACCTGGTCGTGATCGGCCACCAATGGTGGTGGGAGATCCGGTATCCCGCATCCGGGGTCGTGACCGCCAACGAGGTGCACATCCCCACCGGACGGCCGCTGCTGGTGCGGTTGATATCGGCGGACGTGATCCACGACTTCTGGGTGCCGCAGCTCGCGCGCAAAGAGGATCTCACCCCCGGATACCCGGCCGCGATCTGGCTCGAGGCGAATGCGCCGGGGACGTATCTCGGCGCGTGCGTCGAGTTCTGCGGCGTTCAGCACGCGTGGATGCGGATCGCGGTGATCGCGCAGGCGCCGGGTGCGTTTGACGCGTGGCTGCGCGCGCGGCAGCAGCCGGCGGCGGCCCCGACCGCGCCCGACGCGGTCGCCGGGATGACGCTGTACCGCGCGCTGACCTGCGACAGCTGCCACGCCACCGGGGTCGCCGTGGGCCCCGAGCTGGTGCACGTGGCAACGCGCGCGACGCTCGCCGGCGGCCGGATCGTGAACACGCCGGAGACCCTGGCGCGCTGGATCGCCGATCCGAACGCGCTCAAGCCCGGGACGCTGATGCCGAACTTTCACCTGACCGGCGACCAGGTCCGGGATCTCGTCGCCTATCTGGAGACGCGCCGGTGAGCGACCTCTCGCTCCCGCGCGACGTCGCCGCGCCGGCGGCCGACGAGCCCGCCGCGGGGTGGTTCAGCTGGATCGCCTCGCTCGACCACAAACAGGTCGGGATCATGTACTTGATCGCGACGCTGATCTTCTTCCTGGCCGGCGGGGTGCAGGCGCTCCTCATCCGTACCCAGCTGATTCGCCCGGAAAACACGTTCCTCGGCCCGCAGGCGTTCAACGAGATCTTCACCATGCACGGCACGACGATGATCTTCCTCGTCGTCATGCCGATGCTGATCGGGTTCGCCACGTACATCGTGCCGCTCCAGGTCGGCGCTCGCGACATCGCGTTTCCTCGGATGAACGCGATGAGCTTCTGGTTCCTCGTGTTTGGGGGGCTGCTGCTGTACTACAGCTATCTCGCCGGCGGCGCGCCGGACGCGGGATGGTTCAGCTACGCGCCGCTCAGCGAGCGCCCGTTCAGCTCGACGAGCGGGGTGGACTACTGGGCGCTCGGCCTGCTCGCCACCGGGATCGGCACGATCACCGCGTCGATCAACTTGATGGTGACGATCCTGGCGCTCCGCGCGCCCGGCCTCAGCCTGACGCGCCTGCCGCTGTTCACGTGGATGGTGCTGGTCAACTCGGTGCTCATCCTCCTCGCGCTTCCGGTGTTGAACGGGTCGCTGTGCGAGTTGCTGATCGACCGGATCCTCAACGCCCACGTCTTCGCGCCGCAGGGCGGCGGCTCCGCGGTGTTGTGGCAGCACTACTTCTGGGCGTTCGGGCATCCGGAAGTGTACATCATGGTGCTGCCGGCGTTCGGCATCATCTCCGAGGTCATCCCGGTCTTCAGCGGCAAGCCGGTCTACGGGTACGAGTTCGTGGCCGCGTCGACCGCGGCGATCGCGTTCCTCAGCCTGGCGGTGTGGGCGCATCACATGTTCGCGGTGGGGCTCGGGTTCGCGACCGACGTGTTCTTTGCGGTCGCGAGCATGCTCATCGCCATCCCGACCGGCATCAAGATCCTAAACTGGTGCGCGACGCTGTGGCGGGGGTCCCTGCGCCTGACCACGGCGATGCTGTTCTGCCTCGCGTTTCTGGCGATGTTCACGATCGGGGGCATCACTGGCGTGAGCTTCACCGCCGTGCCCGTGGACTGGCAGGCGGAAGATACGTACTACGTCGTCGCCCACATGCACTACGTGCTCTTCGGCGGGACGGCGTTCGCGATGTTCGCCGGGTTCTACTACTGGGTGCCCAAGATGACCGGCCGGATGCTCGACGAGACGTGGGGGAAGTGGCACTTCTGGCTGATGCTGATCGGGTTCAACGTGACCTTCATGATCCAGCACGTCCTCGGGTTGATGGGGATGCCGCGTCGGGTGTATACGTACCCCGACCTGCCGTACTGGGGCGTGTTCAACTTGATCTCCACGATCGGGTCCTACATCCTCGCGCTCTCCGTGCTGGTGTTCATCTGGAACGTGCTCCAGAGCGTGCGCCGGGGCGAGCGGGCCGGCGACAATCCCTGGGGCGCGTGGAGTCTCGAGTGGGCGACCTCGTCGCCGCCGCCGGAGCACAACTTCGATCTTGTGCCGCCGGTGTGGGGCCGCCGGCCGCTGTGGGATCTGGCCCACCCGGAGGAGTCGCACCGACCGGCGTGGTGGCGGGAACTGGCGCAGCGCACGCGGGGACCCGCGATGCCCCCGGCGCAGATCGGGATGCTGCTGTTCATCGGGTCGGAGGCGACGTTCTTTCTCATCCTGATCATTTCGTACGTGTACTACCATCTCAACCCGTCGCCCGGCCCCACCGCGGCGCAGGTGCTCCACCCCGCCGCCGCGGGGCTCAACACCGCGTTCCTGATCGCGAGCAGCGTGACGCTCTGGTGGGGCATGCGCGAGCAGCGGCGGGGACGGCGGAGTGCCTTCATCGGTTGGCTGGGCGCGACGGTCGTGCTCGGGGCGCTCTTCCTGTTTGGGCAGGGGCAAGAGTGGCTGGGGCTGCTCCACGAGAACGTCACCGTGGCCCGGGACCTGTTCGGTGCGACGTTCTTCACCCTGACGGGGTTTCACGGGCTGCACGTGTTCCTGGGCTTGGTCCTCCTCGGGACGTTGTTCGTCCTGGCGCTGCTCGGCCAGTTTCGGGGGCCGACGTCGGTGGGCGTCGAGGTGGTCTCGCTGTACTGGCATTTCGTCGACGCCGTGTGGATCGTGCTCTACACCCTGATCTACGTCTGGGCGTTCGTCAAATGACGGTCTGGCGCGTGCTCGCCTCGACATGGTCGTGGGAGCCGTCGGCGGTGGCCGGGTGCGCCGTGCTCGCCGGCGCCTACCTGGGCCTGGCCGGCCGGGCCGCGCCGCGCCGGGCGGGGTGGTTTCTCGGCGGCGTCGCCGTTCTGCTGCTGGCGCTCAACTCCCCGCTCGATGGGCTCGGCGACCGGTATCTTTTTAGCGTGCACATGCTGCAGCACATGCTGCTCATGTTGGTGGTGCCGCCGCTGCTCCTGCTGGGCATCCCCCCGGAGTGGGCGCGCGCCGCGCTGCGGGTGCCCGCGCTCCGGCGCGCGGAGGGCGGCCTCGGGCACCCGGTCGCCGCCTGGGTGCTCGGCATCGGCACGATGTGCGCTTGGCACGTGCCCGTCCTGTACAACGCCGCGCTCGCGCACGGGCTGGTGCACGTCGCACAACACTTGAGCTTCCTCGTGACGAGCACGATCTTCTGGTGGCCGGTGTGCGCCCCGCTCGCGGAGGCGCGGCTGCCGGCGCTCGGCGCGGTCGTGTATCTCCTGGCCGCCGCGCTGGCGTCGAGCGGCCTGGGGATCGTCCTCACGTTTTCGCCGCCGGGGCTCTACCCGGCGTACCTGCACCCTGCGGACCCGCAGGGGCTGCTACCGACGATCCGCGGCGGGTGGGGACTGTCGCCCGCGGCGGACCAGCAGCTCGGTGGCCTGCTGATGTGGGTGCCGGGCGGGCTCGTGTACTTGTGCGCGATCCTCGGGACGCTCGGGCGCTGGTACCGCGAGGCGGACGCGGAGCCGTTCGGTGCCGTCGACCGCCCGACCGCGCCCGACCGGGGGCGCAAGGGGTCGCCGCGTGTCGCCTGAACGGCGCCGGGGCGGGGATGCGCGCGGCGCCGGGGCCGTCACGGGGATCGCCGTCGACCGCGAGGGATGGAACGTGCCCAAACCGGAGCATCTGCCCCGGCGGACGCCGTGGCCGATCGCGGCCGCGCTCGGCACCGTGTTCATCTTCTGGGGGGTGGTGACCTCGTACCTGATCTTTGCCGTCGGCGTCGGGGTCCTCTCGCTGGCCGTCGTCGGCTGGATCCGCGAGATCCGGCGTGAGGGGACGTCTCATGAGTGACCACACGACCGGCGCGGCGCGGCGCGACGGGCCCGAGGAGGTGCGCCGGCGCGAGTTCTTCTCGCGGCTGAGCCTCGTGCTCACCGCGTGGGCGGCCGCGATCGTCGCGATCCCGTTCGTGGGGTTTCTGGTCGCGCCCCTGTTCGAGCGGACCGCGCAGGTGTGGCGTGCGGTCGGTCCGGTCGACCGGTTCGCCGTGGGGACGACGTCCGAGGTCACGTTCGCCGACTCGTCGCCGCTGCCGTGGGCGGGCGTCGTCGCCAGGACGGCGGCGTGGCTGCGCCGGGACGGGGAACACCGCTTCATCGCGTTTTCCGTGAACTGCACCCATCTCGGCTGTCCGGTGCGGTGGTTGCCGGACGCCAACCTGTTCATGTGCCCGTGTCACGGCGGCGTCTACTATAACGACGGCACCGTGGCCGCCGGCCCGCCGCCGAAGCCGTTGCCGCAGTATCCGGTGCGCGTCCGCAACGGGCAGGTCGAGATCCTCACCAGCCCGCTGCCGATCACGACCACGGTGAAGTAGGCTGCCGATGGGGGTTGTGAGGCGCGCATGGGAAGCGATCGACGACCGCACCGGCCTGTCGAAGGTGATGGGTCCGGTGCTCCGGCACCCCGTGCCGTCGTCTGCGCGGTGGTACTACGTGTTCGGGAGCGCCACCCTGTTCGCGTTCCTCGTGCAGGTCGTCACCGGGATCGCGCTCGCGCTCGCGTACATCCCGTCCACATCGGACGCGTACCAGACGTTGCAGTTCATCACGCACCAGGCCCCGTTCGGCGGCGTGCTCCGCGGGATCCACTATTGGGGCGCGTCGGCGATGGTCTTCCTGATCGGCCTCCACATGGCGCGCACATTCCTGATGGGGGCGTACAAGTATCCTCGGGAAGCCAACTGGCTCACCGGGGTGGTGCTGTTCATGGTGACGATCGTCATCGCGTTCACGGGTCAGCTGCTGCGGTGGGACCAGACGGCCGTCTGGACGGTGGCGGTGGTGGCGGAGCAGGTGGGGCGGATCCCGTTCGTCGGCGAGGCGATCGCCCACTTCGTCCTCGCGGGCGACACGTGGGGCGGGCAGACGCTCAGCCGGTTCTTTGCGTTCCACGTCTTCTTCATCCCCGCGGTGATCTTCGTGTTCATCGGCGTGCACCTCTGGCTCGTGCTGCACCACGGCATCTCGGAGCCGCCGACGCCGGGCCGCCCGGTCGAGCCAAAGACCTACCGGGCGTGGTACCACGCGATGCTCGATCGGGAGGGCCGACCGTTCTGGCCGGACGCGGCGTGGCGCGACGTCGTCTTCGGTGTGGCGATGGTCACGGCGGTGGTGCTCGCCGCCGTGGTGTTCGGCGCGCCCGAGTTGGACAGGCCGCCCGACCCAACGGTGCTCCAGGCCGACCCCCGGCCCGATTGGTACCTGCTCTGGTACTTTGGCGCGCTTGCGCTGATCCCGCCCGATCTCGAGAACTACTTCATGATCCTCGGCCCGATGATCGCCGGCGTGGTGCTGTTGGTGATCCCGTTCGTCTCGAACCGTGGCGAACGGAGCCCCGCCCGGCGGCCGTGGGCGGTCGGCAGCGTGCTCGTGGTGTGTCTCATGATCGCGACGCTCTGGATCGCCGGCGCCAAGGCGCCGTGGTCGCCCGCGTTTGATGCCGCGCCGCTCACGTCTCGGGTCGTCGGCGCCTCCGGCGGACCGGTCGCGGTCGGGGCACGCCTGTTTCACGACAAGGGGTGCGAGGCCTGCCACGCGATCGCGGGGCGGGGCGGTCAGCGGGGTCCCGATCTCACCGACGTGGGCGACCGCCTCACGTCCGCGCAGATGACGTGGCGGATTCTCAACGGGGGCACGAACATGCCGGCGTTTGCGAACAACATCACGCCGCAGGAACTCGACGACGTCATCGCCTTCCTGCGATCCCGGACACGACGCTAGGCGGCCGAGTCCGGCGCCGTCGATCGCATCGGGTGGAGCAGCGTCGTCGCGCTCAGGCGGTGATCCGGCCGAGTGCGACGTCGTCGACGACGTAGGTGAAGTCGGCCGCCTGCACGCCGATGACGCCGTCCACCGCCCTGATCCACGTGACGGCCAGGTCGCGATCGCTGCGGCGCCCGATCTGTCCGGTCACCGCGACGACGCCGTCCGTGCAGGTGATCGTGAGCGCAGATGGGTCGATGCCCGCATCCTGCGCCAGGGAGCGGCGGACCTCGTTGACGATCTCCTCGTCGTCCCGCAGGAACACCGTGAGCACGTCGGCGCGGCTGACGATGCCGACGACGCGGCCGTCGCGGACGATCGGAATGCGGTTGACGCCGTGGGCGAGCATGAGGTGCACGAGCTCGCGCACGTGGGTGTCCTCGGTCGCGCTCAGGACGTTCTCCGTCATCAACTCCCCTGCGGTGGTCCCCGTCAGCTTTTGGTACTGGTCCACGCGGCGCTCGAGCCACAGGGACCGGCCGTGCCACGAGACGATCGGCGGGGTCGGTTGCGGCCGCTCCTCTTTGCGGAGGACGTCCGCCTCGGTAACGATGCCCACGAGCCGCCCCTCTTCGTCGGCGACTGGCAGCCCGCTGATGCCGAAGCGGACCATGAGCGTCACGACCTCTCGCACCGGCGTGTCCGGCGAGACGGTGACGGCCGGCGCGGACATGATCTCACGTGCTCTGAGGTTCCTCATCGAACGCCCCCCTCTAGTGCCCGGCGATCACTGGCCAGACCCCGGCGCGACTGCGAAGACGGGCAGTCTACTGCCTTGCCAGCCTCAGTATGGACCACGGCGACCGCCCAGCGCCATCGGTCCTCGAACCGACCTTGCGCCCGGCTGCCGATCGCGTCCGTCCGCGGCTGCGGGCACGTGTGGAGAATCGATCCTCGACCGGATCGTGAATCCCCGCCGGCCGTGGTACCCTGACTACGGTCCAGCGGACCCCGGGCGCGCGCCAGCGGACGAGGGGGTCGGCTCCGTGGTCGTCGTGAGGGATGGGGATGGGGCGCACGCCGACGAGCACAAGACACCGGACGCGTCCGAGAGGTGCACCCGAGGGAGGGGACATCGATGAAGTTGCTCGTCGCTACCGACGGATCCCCGCACGCGATCCGCGCCGCGGCGCTTGCCGCGCGTCTCGCCCGCGAACTCAGCAAGACCGAGGTGTTCCTGGTGACGGTCGGACACATCCCCACGTTCGCGATGGGCGGACCGGGGCCCGACGCCATGGTCGATCTCGAGATCGTGGAGCAGGGGCTCGAGCAGGCCGGCCAGGGCGTCCTCGAGCAGACGAAGCGTCAGTTCGAGGGCATCAGCGGGTCGGTGACCGCCGCGTACCGGACGGGCGACCCCTCGGCGGAGATCGTCAAGGCCGCCCAGGAGTTCGGGGCGGACATGATCATCCTGGGGAGCCGTGGACTCGGCCAGATCGGCGGGCTCATCCTCGGTAGCGTGAGCGAGCGCGTGTTGCACGCTGCGCATCTGCCGGTCCTCGTGGTCCGGTAGGGGCGGGCCGGCGGCGTTTCGTGGCTCGTCTGCGTTTGCGGTCCTCTCGGTGGAGGAGTGTGCGGCCCGTGGAATCTGCGCTGTACGGCGGGGAGCGGTGATACAAGGTGATACAAATGGAGAGCGCACCTGTGCAGCCGGTGCCGCCCCAAATGCTCCCTGCGGATCCCTCGCCGACGCGGCCGAAACGCTCTCCGGCTACGATGCTGCCGGCGTATCGCGGGACCGCAGCGGTCGGTTCGGCACGTCGCCGCGTGCGCTCCATGAGCAGTGTATCGCGGTGGACCCCGAATCGCCATCGGGTGCCGAGAGTATTTTGGCGGCGTACCTGGCGCCAACCAACGACAGGTACAGAGGGACTTGCGCGGGCGACGTGTAAGCCAAAGTGGGTACTGCATTCCTGTGTCGGTGGCGAGGAGACCGATGTCAGAGCATGACGCACCGGGGCCGTTCGTTCTCACGCTGGAGGGTCTCGGCGTATTGTTCGACTCGCTGCGTCGCCGCGGGTACCGCCTGATCGGGCCAACGCTCGCGGACGGCGCGATCGCGTACGGCGAGATCGAGACGCCCGCGGACCTCCCGGTGGGCTGGACCGACGAACAGGAGGCCGGAACGTACCGCGTGCGACGTCGGGACGACCAGGCGGTGTTTGGCTACGTCGTCGGCCCCCACTCGTGGAAGAAGTTCCTGTTTCCTCCGGCCGTGCGGCTGTGGAACGCCCGTCGCACGGAGACCGGGGGCTTCGTAATGGAAGAGCAACCCGCCGAGCCACCGCGCTACGCGTTCATCGGCGTGCGGTCCTGCGAGCTTCACGCGATCGCGATCCAGGACCGGGTGTTTCTCCACGGCCCACACGTCGACCCCGTGTATCGGGCGCGCCGGGAGGGCGCGTTCATCGTGGCGGTCAACTGCGGGCAGGCCGGCGGGACCTGCTTCTGCGTCTCGATGAAGACGGGGCCGAAGGCCCAGTCGGGATTCGACCTGGCTGTCACCGAGATCCAAGACGGCGGCCGGCACCGGTTTCTGGTCGAGGTCGGCTCGGAGCGCGGCGCCGAGGTGCTCGCAGACGTGCCTCGCACCGATGCGGACGCAGAGGACCGAGGCGCGGCACAGCAGGCGGTCGACCGCGCGGCCGCGCAGATGGGCCGCACGATGGATACCACGGATATCAAGGACCTCCTGTACCGCAACTACGAGCACCCGCGTTGGGCCGAGGTCGCCGATCGGTGTCTCACCTGCGGCAACTGCACGATGGCCTGTCCAACCTGCTTCTGCACGACCGTCGAGGACACGTCCGATCTGACCGGCGACCACGCCGAGCGGTGGCGGAAGTGGGATTCCTGCTTCACGATGGACTTTTCCTACATCCACGGCGGGTCCGTGCGCAGTTCAGCGCGGTCGCGGTATCGTCAGTGGATGACCCACAAACTCGCGACCTGGATCGATCAGTTCGGATCATCCGGCTGCGTGGGGTGCGGCCGGTGCATTACGTGGTGCCCGGTCGGGATCGACATCACGGAGGAACTCCGGGCCATCCGTGAGAGCGAGCCGCGGCCGTCCGCGGCCCCGGCACAGGAGGACGACCATGCGCGAGATTGATGATCTTCTTGCAGACCACCCGTTCTTCCGCGGTCTTCCGCCGGACGATCTCGCGTTGATCGCGGGATGCGCATCCAACGTGCGCTTCGACGGCGGCAGCTACCTGTTCCACGAGGGCGATCCTTCGGACCGGTTCTATCTGATCCGGCACGGACGGGTCGCGATCGAGATCTCATCGCCCGGACGCGGCCGCATGACGATCTCGACCCTCGGGCCGGGGGAGATGCTCGGCTGGTCCTGGCTCGTGCCGCCGTACCGCAAGCAGTCGGATTCGCGGGCGCTCGAGTTGGTGCGCGCGACGGCGTTCGACGGCGCCTGCATTCGCAAGAAGTGCGAGGAGGACCCTCGGCTGGGCTACGAGCTCCTCAAGCGGTTCGCGCAGATCATCGGGCAACGACTTCGCGCGACCCGGATGCAGTTGTTGGATGTCTACGGTACCTGGGGCTAGGCAGACGGCGGCGCTGCCGCCGGCCGCGGACCCCATGGCGCCGACGCCGTTCTGCGTCCGGCGGACCCGGCGCGAGAGCCACGACGTCGTGACGCTCGAGGCCGAGCCGGCGGCCGGCTCCGGGGAGTTCGTCTTTGCGCCGGGCCAGTTCAACATGCTCTACCTGTTCGGGCACGGCGAGGCCGCGATCTCGATCAGCGGGGATCCGGCGACCCCGCAGGTGCTGGTGCACACCGTCCGGGCCGTCGGCTCGGTGACCGACGCCCTCTGCCATCTCCGGAAGGGGCAGGTGCTCGGCGTCCGCGGTCCGTTCGGGAGCGGCTGGCCCGTGGACGAGGCGGCCGGCGGCGACCTGGTGATCGTCGCCGGCGGCGTCGGCCTGCCGCCGTTGCGGCCCGTGCTCTACCGTGTGCTCGCGCAGCGAGACCGCTACCGGCGGGTCGCGCTCCTCTACGGGGCGCGCACGCCCGCCGACCTGTTGTACCAGCGGGAGGTCGCCCGCTGGCGCGGCCGGTTCGACGTGCAGGTCGAGGCGACCGTGGACGCGGCGCCGTCCGAGTCGTGGCGAGGGCACGTGGGCGTCGTGACCACGCTCATCGCCCGCGCGGAGTTCGAGCCGGCGGCGACCACGGTCATGGTGTGCGGTCCCGAGGTGATGATGCGCTTTGCGATCGCCGACGTGCTCGGCCGCGGGGTGCCCCCGGGCCGCATCTACCTGTCGATGGAGCGGAACATGAAGTGCGCGATCGGATTCTGTGGGCACTGCCAGCTCGGACCCACCTTCGTCTGTCGGGACGGGCCGGTGTTTCGGTACGACCGCGTGGAGCCGCTGCTGCGGGTGCGAGAACTCTGATGGCCGCGCGACGGCGACCGCGCCTGGCGGTGTGGAAGTTCGCGTCGTGCGACGGCTGTCAACTGAGCCTGCTCGACTGCGAGGACGAGCTCCTCGGGCTCGCCGGTCAGGTCGAGGTCGCGTACTTCCTCGAGGCATCCCGCGGGACCGTCCGCGGGCCGTACGACCTCTCCCTGGTCGAGGGGTCGATCACGACCCCGCACGACGCGGAGCGGATCCAGCAGGTGCGCCGGGCGTCCAAGGCGCTCGTGACGATCGGCGCGTGTGCTACGGCCGGGGGCATCCAGGCGCTCCGGAACTTCCGGGACGTGCGCGAGTTCACCGCGGTCGTGTACGCGAAGCCCGAGTACATCGACACGCTCGCGACCTCCACCCCGATCGCCCACCATGTCCCGGTGGACTTCGAACTGCAGGGGTGTCCGATCAACAAGGTGCAGTTGCTCGAGGTGATTCAGGCGTTCGTGCACGGACGCCGGCCTCGGATCCCGGCGCACAGCGTGTGCGTCGAGTGCAAGCGCCGGGGCACGGTCTGCGTCATGGTGGCCCACGGGACGCCCTGCCTCGGCCCGGTCACGCACGCCGGATGCGGTGCCCTGTGCCCCGCCTACGCCCGCGGGTGTTACGGCTGCTACGGGCCGATGGAGTCGCCGAACACCGCCTCGCTCGGCCAGGGATGGCGCCGCCTCGGCGTGGCCGACGCCGACCTCCTGCGGGCGTTCCGCGGGATCAACGCCGGCGCCGACGCGTTTCGAAAGGCGGGCGACGCGCATGACAAGTAGGACGCGGACGATCAAGGTCGATGCCCTCGCGCGCGTCGAGGGCGAAGGCGCGCTGTACGTCAAGATCAAGGACGATCAGGTGCAGGAGGTGCGGCTGCGCATCTACGAGCCGCCGCGCTTCTTCGAGGCGTTCCTCCGGGGCCGGCGGTACGTGGAGGCCCCGGACCTCACGTCGCGCATCTGCGGGATCTGTCCCGTGGCATACCAGATGAGCGCGTGCGCGGCGATGGAGGACGCGTGCGGCGTCGAGGTGGACGACCGGATTCGCGCGCTGCGCCGGCTCCTGTACTGCGGGGAGTGGATCGAGAGTCACGTGCTGCACATCTACATGCTCCACGCGCCCGATTTCCTCGGGTACGCGGGTGTGATCCCGATGGCGCGCGACCACCCGCAGGTCGTGGAGCGGGGGCTGCGGCTGAAGAAGGTCGGCAACGACCTGATGACGCTGATCGGCGGCCGCGAGGTGCACCCGATCAACGAGCGGGTCGGCGGGTTCTACCGGGCCCCCGCCCGCCGCGAGTTCACGGCGATCGCGGAGCGGTTGCGGTGGGCCTGCGACGCGGCGCGTGAGACGGTCCGGTGGGTGGCGACGTTCCCGTGCCCGGAGTTCACGCAGGACTATGAGTTCGTGTCCCTGCGGCAGCCCGGCGAGTACCCGATCGACCGGGGCCGAATCGTCTCCGATCACGGGCTGGACATCGACGTCCGGGACTACGGCGACCACTTTGCGGAGGAGCACGTTCCGCATTCCAACGCGCTTCACTCGCGCCTCCAGACACGCGGCGCGTACTGCGTGGGGCCGCTCGCGCGGTACAGCCTGAACGCTGACGCGCTGTCGCCGATCGCGCGGGACGCTGCGCGCGAGGCGGGCCTCGGCGCGGTGTGCCGCAATCCGTTCCAGAGCATCGTCGTGCGCGCGGTCGAGACCTTGTACGCGTGCGACGAGGCGCTGCGGTTGATCGACGCGTACGAGCCGCCGGACCCGCCCGCGGCGGACGTGCCGCCGAGGGCCGGCACCGGCCACGGCTGCACCGAGGCGCCGCGCGGCATCCTGTACCATCGGTACACGATCGACGACGAGGGCGGGATCGCGGACGCGACGATCGTCCCGCCGACCTCCCAGAACCAGGCGCAGATCGAGGCCGATCTGCGCCGCTTGGTGCAGGCGTCGCTCGCGCTGCCGAACGACGAGCTGACGTGGCGGTGCGAACAGGCCGTGCGCAACTACGACCCGTGCATTTCATGCGCGACGCACTTCCTCACGCTGCACATCGAGCGGGTGTAGCGTTCCATCCGCAGCGCGCGCTCGTCATCGGGGTGGGCAACGCGTACCGCCGCGACGATGCCGCAGGGCTCGTGGCGGGACGGCGGCTCGCGGCGGCGGCCGCGGGACGGGTGACGGTGCGCGAAGCGTCCGGAGAGGGTGCGGGGCTGCTGGACGCGTGGGAGGGCGCCGGTCTCGTGATTCTGATCGACGCGGTGCACTCCGGCGCCCGCGCCGGCACCGTCCGCCGCGTGGACGCGAGGGCGGAGGCGGTCCCGGCGGGGTTCTTTCGGTACTCGACCCACGCGTTCGGGGTGGCCGAGGCCGTGGAGCTGGGCCGGGCGCTGGGGCGCCTCCCGGACCGGCTGATCGTCTTCGGGATCGAAGGGAAGGACTTCACCGCGGGCGTCGGGCTCTCGCCCGCGGTGGAGCGCGGGGTCGCCCGGGTTGTGCGCCGGGCGCTCGCCGAGATCGACGCAGACGCGGCGCGCCGCGGCCCGCGACCGCAGGAGGGATGACGATGTGCCTGGCGATGCCGGGGCGCGTGTTGAGCGTGGATCGCGAGGGGACGTCCGGACGCGTCGACGTCCTGGGGGCGGAGCGTGACGTGGATCTGACCCTGCTGGACGGCGTCGTTCCGGGGGAGTGGGTGCTGGTGCAGATGGGCTTCGCCGTGTCACGGATGAGCGAGACGGACGCCGCAGAGACCGTGCGGTTGTTCGAGGAGCTCGGGACGGTCCTCGCGGACGCCGCGGAACCCGGCGCGGCGGAGGCAACACCGTGAGCCGTGAGGGGGCGCTCCTCGCCGCGCGGTTCAGCTTCATGCCGAACCGGCTGGGCTACTGCGGTCCCGAAGAGAACCGGACGATGCTCCAGTACCTGGCCGACGGCCACGGCGACCGGGGCCTCGAACAGATTCTGGCCCGCTTCGCCGGCGCGTTTCCCTACTACACGTTCATCGCCGCGGCGAACGGCATCTCCGATCCGTTCCACCCGAGCGTGATCGAGGCGTACTGGATCGGCAACGCGCTCCTCGACCGCGTCGAGGCGGCGGATCTGTGGCAGCACCTCGAGGCCCGGTTTCAGAAGCGCTTCCCGACGGCCCTGCTGCGCTCGGTGCTGGGGCACGTGCCGGCCGGCGCGCGCCCGCACCACAACTTCCACGTGTTTAGCATGCCGGTGCGGACGGGGCACCGGGTGCAGGAGCACGACCTGGCCACGATGGACGCGTGCCGGATCAGTTGGGGGCGTGTGCTCGGCGTCCACGACGACGCGCTGCTGGTGGAACGGCGCCCGCTGATGTTGACCGGCGAGGAGATCGTCCTGGGGTCGCCGGTGCCGACCCGCGCCTTCCACACGTTCGACGGGCGCGCGCTGCTCGCGAACGCCGCGGCCGGGGACGTCGTGGCCGTCCACTGGGGATGCGCGTGCCACACGCTGACGGCGCGGCAGCTGCGCGACCTCGTGCGCTACACCCGCCACCATCTGGGCCTGGCCAACCGGCAGCGGCGGGGCCGCCTGTTGCTCGAGGCCGGGGGCTAGCGCCGGATGCACGAGCTGTCGATCGCGATGAGCCTGGTGGATCTGGCCGCGGAGCACGCGGGGCCGCTCGACGGCGGCGCCCGCGTCGAGGCCGTGCACCTCCGGCTCGGCGCGCTGGCCGGGGTGGTGGAGGATGCCCTCCGATTCTCGTTCGATGTGGCGTGCCGGGGTACGGCGCTCGACGGCGCGCGGCTGGTGATCGAGCACGTGCCGGTCGCGGTGTTCTGCGGCCGCTGCCGGGACGCGCGCGTGGTGGACGGGTTTCCCCTGCGGTGTCCCGTGTGCGGGGAGCCCGTGGTGGACGTGGTACGCGGCCGCGAACTGGAATTGACCGCGTTGGAGGTGTCTGGCGATGACCCCGCGGATCGTTGAAGTGCGACAGGCCGTCCTCACGAAGAACGACGCGCTGGCGAGAGATCTGCGTCGGCGGTTCAGCGCGGCCGGCGTGGGCGTGGTCAGCCTGGTCTCGAGCCCCGGCGCGGGGAAGACCGCGCTGCTGTGTGAAACGCTGCGGCGCTTGCGCGTGCGGTACCGCGTCGCTGCGCTGGTCGGCGATCTCGCGACCGACCACGACGCGATGCGGCTGCGGGAGAGCGGCGCGCCCGTGCGCCAGATCACGACGGGGACGGTGTGCCACCTCGACGCGGAGATGGTCGCGCGCGCGTTGGGGGACTGGGATCTCTCGGCGCTGGACCTGCTGTTTCTGGAGAACGTCGGGAATCTGGTCTGCCCGGCGAGTTACGATCTGGGCGAAGACCTGCGCGCGGTGCTCCTCTCCGTCACCGAGGGCGAGGACAAACCTCAGAAGTATCCCACGATCTTCAGCACCGCCGACCTCGTCGTGGTGACGAAGCTGGACTTGGCGGGGCCGGCCGGGTACGACGACATCCTGGCGCGGCAGGCGCTCGACGCGGTCCGGCCCGGGCTCGACGTCGTCCGGGTGTCGGTTCGAACCGGAGAGGGGATGGCGGAGTGGCTCGCCCGCCTCGAAGCGGGGCTGTCCTGGAAGCGGTCCGCACGGTGCCGCGCCTGACCGGCGCGGTGCGCGGTCGCGGTGGAGACGCGGCGGACGCCGCCGACCCGCGCCTCGGATATCAGTTCGCGGCGCTGAACGCGCTGATCAGCGGGTTCGCGATCTTCATCAACAGCATCGGGGTACGGGCGTTCGCGGATTCGACGCTGTACACGACGCTGAAGAACGGCGTCGTCGGCGCCGCGGTCGTGCTGCCACTGCTGTTTAGCGCGGCCCACCGGCGCGAACTGGCCGGTCTGGGTCGGCGCGAGTGGGGCCTGCTCGCGCTCATCGCGCTCGTGGCCGGCAGCGTCGCCTACGCGCTCGACTTCCGTGGGCTCCAGATCAGCACCGCGGCGACGGCCGCGGTGATCGACCACTCCCAGTTCCTCCTGGTTGCCGTGTTGGCCGCCGTCCTGCTGGGGGAGCGGCCGGGCCGCGCGGTCGTCTGCGCGCTGGCCGTGCTGGCCGGCGGCTTGGCGCTCGGGCTGAGGCTCGGGGCCGTCCACATGGACGCGGGCGTCCCGTTTCTGGTGGCCAGCACCGTGCTGTTTGCGTTGGGCGCGCTCCTCATCAAAGCGGCGCTCCGGACGATCTCGGTCGCGGTCGTCGTCGCGATGAAGATGACGGTCGGGTCCGCGCTCCTGCTCGCGTACACGGCGGCGACCGGACGGCTCGGCGCGGCCCTCCACCTATCGCCGGTCCAGTGGGCGTTTGCCCTGGTGACCGGTGGGATCCTCTTGGCGTTCACGCTGACCGAGCTCTGGGGGCTGCGCCATGCGTCGGCCACGGGGGTCATGGCGATCTCCGCGGGCGCGCCGATCGTGACCACGCTGTTCGTCGCCGCGACCCGGCATGCGCCGATCCGCCCCGCGCAACTGCTCGGGCTCGGCATGATCCTCGCCGCCGTGCTGACGATCTACGCCGTGGGGTCCAGCCGCGAAGCCCGCGTCGCCGCCCGTCTCAGGAATCGGGTGTTCGCCGGATAGTCACCGCCACCTCGCCCCGGGAACGCATACGAGCTCCGGACCCGCTCGTGGAAATGGGTCGCAAACGTGACGCGTTAGGGTCTGAGCGGAGATACGATTCCACGACTCAGGAATGTCTCGGCGCACCGTAGGGAGATGAAGAACGGTGATCCGCAGCAGAAGGACCTAATCAAGACGGCGGCCACGGCCTTGGGCCGTCTAGGGGCCCAGGCGGCCAATCGGAAGCGGAGCCCGGCGGAACGCAAAGCCCTGGCGTGCAAGGCGGTTGAGGCCCGGTGGGCACGGTATCGGGCACTCAAGAGGACGATACGGGGCACTCAAGAGGACGAAATCGCGGAACGGCTTTGATGTTCGATATTGCCCGATTACAAACGGAGCTTAATCTTCAGAGGAGTGGCTGACGTGTGTGCAGTGGGCAAGGGGGAGACGCATGCTCTCCTTTTCTATCGTAGTCGCCACGTATAACCGGGCCGATCAAATCACGGCTACGTTGAACAGCCTGCTTCGACAGAATACCCGATGCGATTTTGAGGTCGTCGTTGTTGACAACAACTCGTCAGATTCTACGGCAGCCATGGTGCGTTCTCTCGACAGAGTCCGCTATGTCTTCGAGGGTCAGCAAGGCCCTAGCTACGCGAGGAACACAGGGATCGCGCACTCCAGCGGCGAGGTTATCGCCTTTGTGGATGATGACGCGATAGCTGCCCCGGATTGGCTTGAGGAGTTGCATCGAGTGTATGAACAGTTCTCCGACGCCTGGTGTGTAGGTGGGAAGATCGTCTTGGATCTTCCGGACAAGCTTCCCCGCTGGTTTGACCCGTCCATAAGGTACCTGACTGGGTACCTGGGCGAGCTCGATCTTGGCGAAGGGGTCATCAGGCTCCCTCACCATGGAGAGCTCTACGGTTCCAATTTCTCGATCGCCAGAAGCGCCATTGATCGCGCGGGCGCGTTTCTCCCGCGCCTTGGGCGTGGTGAAGACACTGAGATATGCTGGCGGATCCAACGCGCGGGCGGTGGCGTCTTCTACACTGGACGTGCCGTGGTGACGCATCATGTTCCGTCATCGCGCCTCAAGCGCCGATTCTTCCGCCGCCGCGCCTACTGGCACGGGAGAACAGTGTTTCTCATTGGCGTGCGCAGGCGGCCGTCTCTTCTCTCTTCAGCACTGAGGGTGGGAAAGAACGCAATGCGGGCATTGCTGAAGCGCCCCATCCATGAAGGTCAACGATTTGCAGACGAGGTAGCTCTTTGGTACGAGTTGGGCTACTTGCATCAGTCCTTCATTCGTGAATAAACTAAGCAACCGCCCGATTCATAGGTTCAAATGCTCGGCGCGATGGGCGTTGTAGTTGAGCTTGCCCGCCGGGCGGTACCGCCGACCCGTCGCCTTCTCGAACGCCGCGCCATACTCGGCGGGGGTCAGGGGGTGCGGACATCACCGGCACCGCCGCTGCTAGCCGTCGATGGGACCGGCATTGGCGCGCCCGTCATCGACTATTTGAACGCCATCGGATTGCGTCCGTTCGCGGTCACCTTGACGACCGGGAAGCAACAGCACTACACGAACGTGCCCAAGGCGGATGTCGTGCACGGACTCTTGATGTTGATTCAAAGTGGCCGGTTCAAAATTGCCCGAGAGCTGACGTTGCTCCCGCAGTTCCACCGCGAGATGAGCAACTTCTGCGCATCGCAGACCCCTCGCGGCAAGACGAGTTACGCCCGCCGTCTCGGGACACGACGACATGGTGATGTCCGTCGCCATCGCGTGCTGGTACGCTGAGGCTGAAGCCAGGAGACCTGTGTTCCTCGCCGACCGCGCCGTCAACATCTACAGCCGTTAAGCGTATCTCTGATTCGGGGACAATGTGGGTGAAGGGTACGGCAGAGTAGGGAGGTACACGGCTATGTTAGTTGCGTTGCTGCTCTTAGGAGCAGGCGTGCTGCTGCTAACTGGCCATCTCATTGTCCGCTAACAGCGGGACGCGATTCGGCGTAAGACACTATGGCCTCGGCACCCTCGAAATTGGGAAGCCGGGGCCGTAGTGCGTTATGCGGGCAACTTTCGATAGTCAGGGCCGACTCGCGGAGGGAGGTGATCAGCATGAAGCGACTCTTGGTGCTCGGTCTGATGTTCGCGTGGTGGGTCGTGTCTCCCGTTCCGCCGAACACTGCGACGCTTAATGACACCGGATCAATCTACCTCGGCCCTTTTACGACAAAACACAACTGCGATCTGATGATGGTGCAGTGGAACCAGGGCGGCTTCAAGGGCACGTGCAAGACGCTTGCCAGAGTCCCGAATCACTAGGACGCCGGGCGGCGGCTCGTGCCGGCACGGCAGTACCTCTATAATCGGGTGTTCGCCGGATAGTCACCCCAGCCGCCCGCGCGTAGCCTTGGACGTGAAAGACATTACAGTGCGGAGGGTGGGGCGGTGTCGACGCAGGGCGCTCGCGCCGGCGGCAGTGGCGGCGTTGGGGTCGCGGAACGGTCCGAGTCTCAGCGGCGGACGGGCTTCGAGGTTGTGTGTGTGTGTGGGGCGCGCGTGTGTTCCGGCACGGCGGACGACGCCGCGAGAGCGTACATCTGGCATGCCTACTCCGTCCATCGTCGCAGCGTCTCAGTCTCGGATGCGCGGGCGTTGGTGCGGCGGCTCCGCGCGATATCGACCGAGACGCCGCCGTCTGAGGCGCCCGGGCCGCACGAACGCTCTGCCGCCGACGTCTACCGCCTGGATGAGGGGCGCTACTGACTCTGGATCGACGGGTGCCGGCCTCAGTCGACGTCACGACGTGATCTCGGGTTCGGTCGTGTCCATTCGGTAAATCACCGCGTATGCGGCGGCAAATCCTGGGTAGGCGCAGTCTAAACAGTCTGCCGCGGCTTCGTGCGCCGTGAGCGTGGCCTAGGCCTGCACGGACGACGGCGTTCCTACGTGGCGTATTCGCGCATGATCGCGACGGCGCTGCTCGTTCCGATCCGCGTCGCTCCGGCGCGCATCATGCGTTCCAGGTCGGCCCGCGTGCGGATGCCGCCCGCCGCCTTGACCCCCATCGCGGGTCCGACGGCCGCACGGAGTCGGCGGACGTCCTCCTCAGTCGCGCCGCGCCCGACGAAACCCGTCGCTGTCTTCACGAAGTCGGCTCCGGCGTCGCGGACCAGGAGGCACGCGCGCACCTGTTCCGTGGCGGTGAGCAGTCCGGCCTCCACGATCACCTTGAGCAGCACCTGCCCAGCGTGGGCGGCCACCGCCACCGCGGCGACGTCCCGCCGCACGTCTTCGAACAGGCCCGCCTTGAGGTCCCCCACGGCGAGCACCATGTCCAGTTCCTGCGCGCCTTGTTCGATCGCGAGCTGGGCCTCCAGGACCTTCACGGCGGTCGCCGATGCGCCCAGCGGAAAGCCCACCACCGTACAGACGTGGACGCCCGTGCCGACGAGTGCCTCCACTGCGCGCGGGACGTAGCGAGGGTTGATGCACACGGCCTTGAACCCGTACCGCGCGGCCTCGGCGCACACGGCCTCGATTTCGGCGGGCGTGGCGTCGAGTCGCAGGAGCGTGTGATCGATCAGCAGCGGCACGTCCTGCGGCGCGGGGACGGGGCGATCGGGGACCGTGGCGGCCGCCAGCGCTTGGATCATGGCTTCGTCCGGCGGTGCGAACCTCGGCGGCCGCAGGGTTGCGAGCGCCCGCCGGGCGCGGTCCACGCAACGTTCGTAGAGATCGAGGGCCGTGTCAACCGGTGCGTCCATGGTTCACCGTCCTCTCACACCGCGTCGGTGTGGATCCATCGCGCCCGCGCACACACCCGCGCCCCGGCGACGATCCCGGCGCCGATACGCTCCATCTTCACGGTACGAACCATTCCCATCGGCGAGTATCGGGTACGGGCCCGATTTTCCTCAGGACCCGGGCGCACCCCCGGCGTCCGGGCCACACATCCACAGTCGCCGCGACACCTTGTATAGTGGTGCCGCGAGGGGAATAACCGGACCAGGAGAGGAAATACTCGACGACGAGCAATCCGTGTGCGCCGGATGCGGGCCGGGCGCCGTCTGGTGCGGGCACCGAAGAACAAGGTGCGAGCGCCCGGGAATCCACGAGCGAGAACACCTCTGTCAAGGTGCCGGACAAGGCGTCCGCGCCGCTAGCCGTGACCACACATGCGAGCGGGGACGACGCCGGGCGGCGTTGTCTCTGCAGGACGGGTGGGTGAGACCGATTGCACGCCGCGTTGCGCGTTGATCTGCCCACGGGGCTCGAAGGACTCCACGAGCTCGCGTTGGATCTTCGGTGGACCTGGAGCCACGCCGGCGACGCGTTGTGGCGGGCGTTGAGCGCGGAAGCGTGGGCGCGGTTTCGGAACCCGTGGCTCGTCCTGCACGACGTGCCCCGGCCGACGCTCGAACGGCTCGCGGGAGATCGACAGTTCCTGGACGCGCTGCGGCGTCTCACCGACGAGCGCCGGCGATATCTGCGGGACCCGGGCTGGTGCGTCCGCGCGTATCCCGGCGCCGCAATCGGCCCGATCGCGTACTACAGCATGGAGTTTGGGCTCAGCGACGCGCTGCCGGTGTTCGCGGGCGGCCTCGGTGTGCTGGCCGGAGACTACCTCAAGACTGCGAGCGACCTGGGCGTGCCGGTGGTCGGCGTCGGGCTGCTCTATCACAGCGGGTACTTTCGCCAGGTCCTCGACGCACACGGGCGTCAGCAGGAGTCCTACCCCTATAGTGATCCGGCGAGCCTACCGGTCGAGCCCGCCCGCACGGCCCAGGGGACGTGGTTGCGCATTCCGTTGGCGCTGCCGGGGCGGACCTTGTGGGTCCGCATCTGGCGCGCCACGGTGGGGCGGCTGGCGCTGTACCTGCTCGATACGAACGACCCGTGGAACGGCGCGCCGGACCGGGGCATCACGAGCACCTTGTACGGCGGCGGCATCGAGCAGCGGTTTCTGCAAGAGTTCGTGTTGGGGGTGGCCGGCTGGCGTGCGCTCGAGGCGCTCGGGGTGCCGGTGGCGATCTGCCATCTCAACGAGGGGCACGCGGCATTCGTCGTGATCGAGCGCGCCCGCCGGTTCATGACGGACTCCGGGGTGTCGTTCTGGGACGCGTTCTGGGCGACCCGGGCGGGAAATCTCTTCACGACGCACACGCCGATCCCCGCCGGATTCGACGTCTTTCCTCCGGACCTCGTCGCGCGGCATTTCACGCAGCTCCCCGGGCTCCTGGAGCCGGGCGGGATTCCCGCCTCCGAGTTGCTGGCCCTCGGCCGCAGGGACGCGCATGACGCGCAGGAGCCGTTCAGCATGGCGTACCTGGCGATGCGCGGGTGCGCGGCGGCGAACGGCGTCAGTCGGTTGCACGGGGCGGTCAGCCGTCGGATCTTCGAACCGCTGTACCCGCGGTGGCCGGAACATGAGATCCCCGTCCATCATGTCACAAACGGGGTGCACATGCCGTCCTGGGACTCGGCGTGGGCCGACACGCTGTGGACGGACGCGTGCGGCAGGGAGCGCTGGCGCGGCGACGTCGCTCCGTTGACCACGGCGATCGAGCGCATCCCCGACGACGCGCTGTGGGCGTTACGGGTCGCGAAGTGTCGGGATCTCATTACGTATGCGCGAGCGCGCCTGGCCCGCCAGCTCGCGCATCAGGGTGCCGGCCCGGACGCCATCGCACGGGCCCGCCGCGTGCTCGACCCGGACGTGCTCACCGTGGGGTTCGCGAGGCGGATGACCGAGTACAAGCGGCCGGCGCTGCTGCTGCGCGATCCCAAACGCGCGATTCACCTGCTGTCCAACGCCACGCGACCGGTGCAGCTCATCATCGCGGGGAAGGCGCACCCCGCGGACCAAACGGGCAAAGAGATCGTGCGCGCCTGGACCGAATTCGTCGCCCACCCCGCGGTGCAGGAGCACGCGATCTTCCTCGAGGACTACGACATGGCGTTGGCGCAGGAACTCGTGCAGGGCGTGGACGTGTGGCTCAACACACCTCGGCGGCCCTGGGAGGCGTGTGGCACGAGCGGCATGAAAGTGCTCGCGAACGGCGGCTTGAACCTGTCAGCGCTCGACGGGTGGTGGGACGAAGCGTACGCGCCGGACGTAGGGTGGGCACTCGGGGGACCCGGAGACGCCGTCGATGCGGAGCGGGACGCCGCGGAAGCGGATCAGCTGTACCGCCTGCTCGAGGAGGAAGTCGTTCCGGCGTTCTACACTCGGGATGCCGCCGGGCTGCCGCGCGCGTGGCTCGCCCGGATGCGGGCGAGCATGGCGCGCCTCGCGCCGCAGTTCAGCGGGAATCGGATGATCCGCGAGTACCTCGAGACGTTCTATCTGCCGGCGACGGACGCGGTGAGGCGCCGGTGTGCCGACGGGGCGCGGCTCGCGCGGGGGCTGCGCGGGTGGTGGAGCGACCTCGCCGCGCATTGGCCGGAGCTGCGGTTCGGCCCGCTCGAGGTCCAGCGCGACGCCGACGCGTGGCAATTCGAGATCGCCGTGGCGCTCGGCGCCATCGAACCGTCGCAGGTGCGGGTCGAGTTGTACGCGCCCGCGCTCGAGGCCGGGACACCGGCGGAGCGCGTGGAGATGGAGCGGCACGAGCCGACGGCGGGCGGCGGACACGGATATCACTACCGCACCGTCGTCCGGACATCGCGGCCCGCCTCGGACTACACCCCGCGGATCGTGCCCTTCCACCCCGAGGCGCACGTCCCGACGGAAGCGGGGCTCATCTTGTGGCAGCGGTAGGTTGCTGACTGCTTGTGGCAGCGGTAGGTTGCTGACTGCGCATTGACGGGATCGTGCCCACCGCGAGAGCGCACGACACATACACGGTCGCGCGTAGGGCGGATGCCGGGGAGGTCGTGGCGCACATGAAAGCGACAGTGGACCGCGACACGACGTTGCTGACCGCAGACGATCTCTATCTGTTCAACGAGGGCAGCCACGTCCGTCTGTACGACAAACTTGGTGCTCGCCCGATGACGCTCGACGGCGTACCGGGCGCGCACTTTGCCGTCTGGGCGCCCGGCGCGGAACAGGTGTCCGTGTTCGGCGACTTCAACGGGTGGAACAATGCGTCACACCTAATGCGGTCGCGGGCGAGGTCCGGCATTTGGGAGCGCTTTGTGCCGGACGTGCCGCTCGGCGCGCTCTACAAGTACCATATCGTCTCCCGAGATGGCCGCTATCGGGTCGACAAGGCCGACCCGTTCGCGGTGCGCGCGGAGCGACCGCCGGGCACGGCGTCCGTCGTCTGGGATCTCGACTACGTGTGGGGGGACGCGGACTGGATGGCGGGGCGCCGCCGGCGCAGCGCGCTCGATAGCCCGGTGGCCATCTTCGAGGTCCACGTGGGGTCGTGGATGCGAGTGCCGGAAGAGGACTACCGCTTCCTCACCTACCGGGAACTCGCCGCCCGCCTGCCAGGGTACGTCCGACGCATGGGCTTCACGCACGTGGAGCTGATGCCGGTGATGGAGCATCCGTTCTACGGCTCCTGGGGGTATCAGACGACCGGGTACTTTGCTCCGACCAGCCGGTACGGGTCGCCGCAGGATTTCATGTACCTCGTCGACTGTTTCCACCGGCACGGGATCGCCGTGATTCTCGACTGGGTGCCGTCGCACTTCCCCACGGACGAGCACGGCCTGGGCTACTTCGATGGCACGCACGTGTACGAGCACGCCGATCCCCGGCGGGGCCTGCATCCCGACTGGCATAGCTGCATCTTCAACTACGGGCGGCACGAGGTGCGGAGCTTTCTGTTGAGCAACGCGCTGTTCTGGTTGGAGAAGTATCACGCCGACGGTCTGCGTGTCGACGCCGTGGCGTCGATGCTCTATCTCGACTACTCGCGCCGCCCGGGGGAGTGGATTCCCAACGAACACGGCGGCCGCGAGAACCTCGATGCGATCGCGTTCCTGCGCCGGTTCAACGAGGAGGTCTACCGGCATTACCCGGCCGTGCAGACGATCGCCGAGGAATCGACGGCGTGGCCGCAGGTGTCGCGCCCGACGAGCGGCGGGGGCCTCGGGTTTGGGTTGAAGTGGGACATGGGGTGGATGCACGACACCCTGCAGTATATGGCCCGCGATCCGATTTATCGCGGGCACCACCAGGACGCGCTCACGTTCCGGGGGCTCTATGCGTTCACGGAGAACTTCGTTCTCCCGTTATCGCACGACGAGGTCGTGCACGGCAAGGGGTCGCTGCTGGCGAAGATGCCCGGCGACGAGTGGCAGAAGTTCGCGAACTTGCGGCTGCTGCTCGGGTACATGTATCTGCAACCCGGCAAGAAACTCCTGTTCATGGGCGACGAGTTCGGGCAGTGGCGCGAGTGGCGTCACGACGAGAGTCTCGACTGGCACTTGTTGGAGCACTCCCCGCACCTCGGGCTGCAACGCTGGGTTCGGACGCTCAACCGAGTGTACCGCACGGAACCCGCGTTGCACGCGTGGGATTGCGATCCGCGAGGCTTCGCGTGGATCGACTGTAGCGATCGCGAGCAAAGCGTCATCAGCCTGGTGCGGCGCGGGCCGTCCGCAGACACCGTGGTCGTCGGGATTCTGAACTTCACGCCGGTCCCGCGTCACGGGTACCGGGTCGGCGTGCCGCGCGGCGGGTTCTGGCGTGAACTGCTCAACAGCGACGCCCGAGAGTACGGGGGGAGCGGCATCGACAACGGCGGGCTGCCGAGCGAGCGGGTGCCGTGCCACGGTCAGCCGTATTCGATCGTGGTCACGTTGCCGCCGCTTGCCGCGGTGGCGTTCCTGAGCGAGGCGGTCACACCGTGGGACGAGGCGCCGCCGGGATCTTCGTGTGACGCCGACGCGGGCCCGCGGGCGCGCCCGGCCCCCGAGTATCGCGCGCCCGCAACGCCGCGCGGCGCACTGGGGACAGCCCCGGGACCTCCCGACCGAGACCTCGATACACCAGCCCGGGTGCCGTGGATCCGCGCCGCCGAGGGGTCCGCGAACGAGCGAGCCCGCGATCGCCCGGCGCGCGCGGCCGCCGGCACGCCCGACCGGAACCTGGGCGCGGCGGATGCCGCAAAGGGACTGGCCGAGCTGATCTGGACGCTTGAGCGAGAACGGCAGTGTTCGATGGCGCCGGCCGTCTTGCAGTACGTGTTCGAAGCTGTCCGCACGGAGTTGCAGTACCGCCGGCGGACCGGCGCCCTGGAAAGCCAGCTAGCCACGCTGACCCACAGCCGGTAGGCGGGTATCGCCTACCGGCTGGTTGGTAGTGCGACCGTGAGGGGCGCCGGCTACCTCGCGGCGACCAGCACGCGGGCCGCCCGGAGCGTGAGCACGGGGCAGGGTGCCTGCCGCACGACGGCCTCCGCAACGCTCCCGAGCAGGGCTCGCTGCAGCCCCGTGCGGCCGTGCGTCGTCATCACGACCATCTCCGCCGGGAGGGTCTCGGCGAGCGCGAGGATCTCCGCGGCCGGATCGCCGATGGCCACCTTCAGGTCGGCCTGGATAAACTCGCGCGCCGCCCGCGGCACCGACGCAAAATACCAGTGCTGCAGTCTCGCGTGTTCGGTCTCGAGTTGCACGTCAACGAACTCCCCGGCGTCCACCCGTTCGTCGACGTGCTGCTGCGATAGCACATGCAACAGCACAAGCCGCGCCTGGAGGCGGCGGACGAGCCCGACAGCGTACGCTACCCCGTCGATCGACGCCGCAGACATATCAGTCGGCGCCAGGACGATCGGTTCGGATGTCGTTGTCATGATGTAACCCCCTCGTTGAGGACCTTCCCCAAGACGATGCTACCGCACGTCGGGACGCCCGATCATAGGGTTTCGGCCCGATTTCGCGGATTTCTGGCCCGATCGTCGGTCGGCCAGATAGGGCGCGGAGCGGGGGGCTGCGGAATCGGTTGCCCGCCCGATCGTTTCCCGAGGCAGGAGTTGCTACCCTGGAGCTCGGCGGGGAAGACGTGGTCGGCTGTTGTTGGACTCTATGCCGGCCGAGCGTCATCGGTCGGGATCGGCCGCGGCGGAGGGTTGAATTATGCCTATCGGGGAGCGGGCGGTCCGGATCTCCGTCGAAGGCGGCACGCTTGAGGGTGTGCTGGAGATTCCGGAGGGGGCCCGGGCGATTGTGCTGTTCGCGCACGGGAGCGGCAGCAGTCGCCACAGTCCCCGGAACCGGCTCGTCGCCAGCGCACTCCGCGAGGTCGGTCTTGGGACGCTGCTGACGGACCTGCTGACACCCGACGAGGGGACGGCGGATGCGGTGACCGCCCACCTGCGATTTGATCTCGCACTCCTGGGCGCGAGGTTGCTCGCGGTGACGGACTGGGTCCTCCGCGACCACGATACCCGTGGGCTCCGGATCGGCTACTTCGGCGCCAGCACGGGCGCGGCGGCCGCGTTGATCGCGGCCGCGGAACGCCCGGCGGTCGGTGCGATCGTGTCCCGCGGAGGACGCCCCGACTTGGCCGGGGACGCGCTGGCGCGAGTTCGCGCGCCCACCCTGTTGATCGTCGGAGAACGAGACCACACGGTCCTCGCGTTGAACCGGGACGCGCTGCGTGCGTTGCAGACGGAGAAGGAGCTCGCGATCGTCCCAGGCGCAACGCACCTGTTTGAAGAGCCCGGGACCCTGGTCGCGGTTGCGCTGTTGGCGCGCGCGTGGTTTGTACGTTACTTGGCGGGGACGGGGGAGTAGAGAGCCGATGCGGACGCCGGTTGCGGCGGTGATGTTGGCGCTCCTGGTCGCCTCGCTTGGCGTGGCGCCGCGGGCGGCTGCCCAGAGATCTCCCGTCGTCGTGCACGCAGCGATCGGGGGAACGGTCGTGGCCCAGGGCTTGGTGCGCGCCGGCCAGGCGGTCAAGCAGGGCGACCCCCTCGTCTACGTGCAAACCGCGACAAGTCCCACGCCTGCGCTTGCCGCGGTCGCCCCGGCCGACGGTCAAGTCGCCCGCGTTGCCGTCAAACCCGGGGACACCGTCAAGATCGGCGATCCGGTGGTCGAGATCCAGCCCCCGTAACGGGTTTCCTTGCCCCTCGAAGCGAAGCGCCGCGCAACGCCCTGCGAACCGTTGCGCGGCGCGCTACGGCGGCGTAGCGGCTCCGTGGCCTGCCCGCCGCAAAGCGGTCAGGCTGCCTGAGCGACTCTCGAGAAGCGCCCGACCCGCGGCTTCACCAGCCGCTCGAAGTCGGTGTAGGACATCGTGATCACGTCCTGGTGGGTGCCGGCGTTGAACAGGATCACCGGATCCCGCGCCAACGTCGAGTCCACCAACACGGGGACGTGGTAGAGCTGGCCAAACGGCGGCATCGCGCCGACTTCGCAGTCCGGAAACACGTGCTCGAACTCGTCCTCGCGGGCGAGTCGGACGCGTTCGGCGCCGGTCTCGGCCTCCACCAACTCCGCGTCCACCTTCATCGTCGCCGGCAGCACGACCATTTCCAGTGTCTCGTCGGCGAGGATCAGGACGACCTTGGCGACCAGGTTGCCGGGAACATGCTCCACCTGGGCGAGCTCCTGGGCTGTGAATCGGGTCGGATGGTGGCTGGCCGTGTGCGCGATGCCCTGTTCCCGGAGATAGGCGCACAAGCGGTCGACGCATGTAGGCTGCATCTGCCTCACCCCCGTCGAAAACGGCTCCGGTTCCATCTTCACGGTAGCCCGTCGCGAGCGCCTGGGGAATCAGGCGGTCGCCCGATTCGCTCGTCTGCGGCCCGGTGCGCACGGGGGCGGTCCGGCACCCGGCGGGAAACGCGAATGGATCGAGGGCCCGATGGCGCTGCCGCTCGAGTGCCGCTACGATGACGCGGGGTGGGCGCGATGAGCGCGAAGGGGCGCCGGAACGGGCTGCGGCCGTTCGAGACGTTTGAGCACACAGCCGATATCGGGCTGATCGTCCGCGGGCGGACGCTGCGGGCGCTCTACGTCAACGCGGCGTACGGGCTGGTCTCGCTGATCGTTGATCCCCGCGGCCTCCGCGAGGCCATCGTCGAGCGCGTCACCGTCTCCGCCTCCGACCGTGAGACGCTGCTCGCGGCATGGCTCAATGAGATCCTGTATCTGCTGGACGCCCGGCGATTTCTTCCGCGCCGGTGCCGCGTGAGGTCACTCACCGAGACCGCGCTCGAGGCCGATCTTGTCGGGGATGCGTTTGACGAGCGTCGGCACACGTCCCGTCGGGTGGTGAAGGCGGCAACGTATCACAATCTCGAGCTCACGCGAATCAACGGCGGGTGGGAAGCCCGGGTCCTCCTCGACGTCTGAACTAGACGCCGGCTCCGGTCCGCCTGCGGGAGCGGAGCTCCGGCGTCACCCTTTGATGACAGCGAGCGGTCGGAGTCGTACGACGCGTCGTGTGAGGCCCGCCCCGTCGCTCACCCGCACGACATCCGCCACGTCCTTGTACGCTTCCGACGCTTCCTCGGCGAGCAACCCTCGGCTCTTGGCGCGGACGAGCACGCCGCGCCGGGCGAGCGCGTCCACGAGATCGACGCCGCGCAACAGGCGCCGGGCGGCCCCGCGGCTGCGCAGCCGCCCCGCGCCGTGCGGGGCCGACCCAAACGCGTCCGCGAGTGCACGCTGGGTCCCGACGACGACGTACGAGTACCGGCCCATGTCTCCCGGGACGAACACCGGCTGGCCGACGTCCCGATATTCGGACGGCACGTCCGGGTGCCCCGCGGGGAATCCGCGTGTCGCACCCTTGCGGTGCACGCACACCGTCAGCCGCCGCCCGTCGACCACGTGTTCTTCGATTTTCGCCATGTTGTGCGCGACGTCGTACACGATCTCGATGTCGAGCGACGCGGCGGTGCGACCGAGGACCTCCTCGAACACCTCGCGGACCCGGTGCGTCATGACCTGCCGGTTGGCGAACGCGTAATTGGCGGCGGCGGCCATCGCCCCGAGATACGCCTCACCTTCGGGAGACCGGATCGGCGCGCACGCCAGCTGGCGGTCGACCAGGGTGATCCCGTAGCCCGCCGCGCGCGGCGCGCAGAGACGCAGGTAGTCGTCACAGACCTGGTGCCCGAACCCTCGAGAGCCGCAATGGAGCAGCACGGTGATCTGCCCGAGCCGGTTGACGCCGAACGCCGCAGCGAGGTCGCGGTCGTAGATCTCATCGACCCGTTGCACCTCGAGGAAGTGGTTTCCCGCGCCGAGGGTGCCGAGTTGATCCCGACCGCGGACGCACGCCCGCGCGCTCACGGTCTCGGGGCGCGCGCCGGGGATGGTGCCCTGTGACTCGATGTGGCGGAGATCGCCCGGGCGCCCCAGGCCTCGCCCGACGGCCCACGCGGCGCCGCCGACGAGGACGTCGTCCAACGCTGCTCGGTCGAGCACGAGACCGCCCTGCGCGCCGACACCGGTGGGGACCGCGTGGAACAGTCGGTCGGCCAGCGCGGCGAGGTGTGGCCGGATCTCTTCCTCGCTCAGGGCGCTGCGCAGCAGACGAACGCCGCAGTTGATGTCGTAGCCCACGGCACCCGGGGAGACGACGCCGTCGTCGAAGCGCATCGCCGCCACGCCGCCGATCGGGAAGCCGTACCCCCAATGGATGTCTGGCATGGCGACGACCCAACGCACCACGCCCGGCAGCGTCGCGGCATTCGCGACCTGATCGATCGCGCGATCCTCCTCGAGATCGGGCAGCACGCGCTCATCCGCGTAGATGACGCCCGGTACGCGCATCCCCGGTCGGTAGTCCACGGGGATCTCCCACCGGTAGGCGTCGAGCCGCCGCAGGCGCGCGATCGTTCGGGAGACGCTCATCGCTCGCCTCCTGCCCGGCGAGTCCTGCGCGAAGGCGACCTCCGCGACATCGTGGCGGCACCCTCTCCGCGGCTACGCCGGCTGCGGGCCGGCCTCGCGGGCCGTTCCGGCCGGCATCCCGAGCGCGTCTTGCACGTCGTCGTCGCTCACTTGCGGGAACAACCGGTAGAACTGCCCGACGGCCATGAAGTGGGCCGGTTCGGACAGCACCACGAGCTCGTCGACCAGGCCCCGCAGACGCCGGGCCGTGTCTTGCGCGGCCACGGGGACTGCGACGACGACCCGCACGGCCCCCCAGCGCCGCACGGTTTCGATCGCGGCCTCCATCGTGTGTCCCGTCGCGATCCCGTCATCGACGAGCACGGCCGTTCTGCCGCGGAGCTCGGGCGGTCCGTCGCGCCGGTACAGGGCCGCGCGTCGCCGGATCACCTCGCGGGCGCGTCCGATCGCGTCGTCGACGTAGGTGGTCGGGATCGTCAACGCGGCGATCGTGTCGGCGTCGAGCGTTGCCGCGCCATCCTCTCCAACGGCGCCGATCGCGAACTCCTCATTGCCCGGCGCGCCGATCTTGCGCACGACGACGACGTCAAAGGGGGAGTGGAGCGCGCGGGCGACTTCTCGGGCGACGACCACACCGCCCCGCGCGAGCCCGAGGATCGTAGCGTGTTCGAGGGTGCGTCGCATCAGCGCGTCGGCCAGCTGCCGGCCGGCGTCTCGGCGATCCATGAAGATCATCGAGAACCACCTCCCGGGCCGCCGCAGGCCCGACAGGGCGACGATCGCGCCCGGGCCGCGGCCAGGGCCCTCCCGCGCTACTGCACGACGACCACAGGGCAGTGGGCTCCGTGGAGGACGCGTTCGCTGACGCTGCCGAGGATCAGCCCGCCGATCCGGCCGAGCCCACGCCGGCTGAGGACGATCAGATCCGCGTGGGCCTCCTCGGCGACCTTGAGGATCTCGTGTGCCGGGTCGCCCGTGCGGTACAGACAACGTATCTCGACGGCCTTCCCCTTGAACAACTCTGCGGTACGGGCGAGGATCTCCGCACCCGCCCGCTCGAGCGACTCCGTGACGACCCGGAACTCCACAACGCCGTGTACGCCCGGACCGGTGATCGGCGCGGCCGGGATGTGCCCGACGTTGACGAGCGTCACGTCGACGTCTCCGAGCTTAGTGGCAAATGCGACCGCCCACTGGGCCGCGCGTTCCGCGTGTCGCGAGCCGTCCGTGGCGAGCACTACTCGCATCGCAGTACCCTCCTTTGCTGTGCCGGTCCCCGCGCCTACGCGGGCCGCGCGAGCCGGGGATGCCGAAGCACCCCTCCCAGGCCGTCCGCGAGGCGGCCGGATTGCTGCGGCCCGATCAGTTCGAGCGTCGCCCCGTGGCGGCGCGCGAACACCGGGAGCACTTGCGCGAGCGCCGCGCTCTCAAACGCCCCACCGCACATCGGGCACCGCTCGGCCTGAGCCGCGGCGATGTACCCGCAGGCGTGGCACTCCCAGACGTTCCCGTCCACATCGCGGGCGGAGACGAGCACGCGAACGTCGCCGCTCATCAGCGCCTCCAAGGTCGCCGCGCGACCGGCAACGCCTCGGTCGCCTTCGGGGCCCCCGGCCAGAACGTCCGCAACGAGTGCGCCCTCATGCCGGTGACGGTCTGCGAGCGCCAGCGGCAGCGTCCGACGTGCGATCTCCTCCACGGGAGCGGTTGCCGCAAGCCCGATCGTGCCCACAATGCGGTTCCTGAGCGGTGCCGGCAGGGCCGTGCGCACCGCGCTCGTCGCCTCCTCCGGGCCCGCCAGGATCAGCCGATCGATCCCGCGTTCGTCGAGGTCGCGGGTCGCCGACGTCGCGACCTCGTGCCAAAATTTGCGGTGCTCCGCATCGATGCGCGCATCAAACGCGTCGCGCTGCGTGCCACGGCCGGCGGAGATGCCGGAGAGCCGGGCGGCGGTGCGGACGCGGCCGCTCTTAAACCGCCAGTCGCTCGGATCCAGATGGAGGACTTGATCGTCCACGATGGCGACGCCGCCGAGGTATGCGACGGCGATCCGCGCGTGATCGCGGGCCACGATGAGGATCGCGTACGGGCTGTACTCGGCGGATGCCCACAACAGCCCCATGAGATCGGGCCGGCCGTACCGCACCCGGTTGGGGAGCGGGATGGGCAGGGGGTATTCGCGCCACAGATCGGGACCTGCAAACACTGCCAGCCCGCGGCCGCGTGGCGGGGTTTCGTCCACGCGCGCAAGAATCCGGCGGGCCGTCCGTCGCGCTTCCTCGCGACGCCCTTCGGGAAGCCGCTCCACCAGATCGTGCACGGCTCGGTGCAGCCAAATTCGGTACGCCGGATTCGGCGTCTGGTGCTCCGGTTTCGTCGGGTCGATGTCGAGCGACATCGATAGCACATTGTCGCGGTCGAGCGTCGTAAGCTGAGTCAACTGTCTCGGATCAATCATGCGCCAGCCTCCGAGTCCGTCGTCACGCTACTGCCCCGTTCCCCAGTTCCACTCTAGGCGGCGGCGTCGGCGCTGAGTATCCGGCGGGCGCCCGATCCGTCGGCCCGTCCCGGGCGGCGGCACCCGGTGGCGCCTGGCCGGGCTACGCGGAGACAGTGGGCGGGTGCTCGGGCGACGCCGGTTGGGGATGGCGTCCGAGGCCCATGTGGTCGAGCCTCATGCGCCGGATCGAGGCATTGGCGCCGTGTCGGCTGGCGAGCCGCTCCGCGCGCGCCGTCCGTCGGTAGCAGTCCAGGCAGAGGACGGTCCCGTGGTGTCGCACTCCCACGGCGTCGTCGTGGCCGCACACCCGGCAGACGGTGTCCTGAAAGACGGGCAGGCTCTCGGTGTGCTGCGTGTAAGCGGATGTTGCGACGGCCATCGTGTCCACCCCCGGTTCGTTGTTTGACCCCTATCATGCCCGCTTGGCTGCGTCTGGTGGATCGGGCCCGGACCCGATTCGGGGGGGCTGGCCGCCCGATGTCGCGGACCGGATCGGTCGCCGCGGCATCGGGGTATGCGCGTCTCGTCCATGCGCAGGACCGCGGTGTGGCCGTCATGAAAGGAGACATGCGCCCGTACCGACCATCCGAGAGGGAGGAAGACCTGTGCCTGATTCCCCGCGTCCCCTCACGCCCGACGACATCGGGAAGATCGTGACCATGTCCGACGCGCAGCTCTCGCCAGACGGCCGTCTCGTTGCGTATACGCGTACCGAGACGGATCTCGAGCGGGACGAGTACCGTTCCGCGATTTGGATGGTGCCGGTCGGCGGGGGTGATCACGTTCGGGTCACCCGGAGCGCCGGTCGGGATTCAACGCCGCGCTGGTCGCCCGACGGCCGCTGGATTGCGTTTCTGTCCGATCGCGACGGGCGTCCCGCTCAACTCTACCTGCTCCCCGTCGCGGGCGGCGAGCCCTCCCGGCTGACCTCGCTGCCCGGCGGTGCCGGCGCGGCGGTGTGGGCGCCCGACGGCTCGCGGATCGCATTCTGCGCACGGGTCGCCGAGGACGCTCCGCCCGCCGATCGCGAGGCCCGGGACCGGTGGGCGCAGCGGCCGCGGGTCGTGACCCGCGCACAATACAAGACGGACGGGGCGGGGTACACGTTCGACAGCGTGTCCCACGTCTTTGTCGCGGTGGTGGACGACGGTAGCGTCTCCCAGCGCACCGTCGTGGATGCGGAGCATCTCACGCCCGCGTGGTCGCCCGACGGGCGTCACCTCGCTTTCGCCCGCGCGCGCACCGGGACGACCGACTACAGCCTGTTCGACCTTTGGGTGATGGACGCCGACGGCCACAACGCCCGTCATCTCTCGGACGCGGTGGGCCGGGTGGTCGCCCCCTCCTGGTCCCCCGACGGCCGGCTCATCGCGTTCTACGGCCATGACGAGCAAGACCCCGGGCTCGGCGACGCCATGGTGCGCGTCTGGGTGGTGCCGGCGGCGGGCGGGCCCGCCCGCGCGATCACCGCGACGCATCACCGCGCGGTGGCGCTGGCGCGGCCGCCCGAGGCGACCACGCCTCCCAGGTGGTCGCCGGATGGCCGCACCGTGACGGTGCCGATCGCCGACGCCGGGAACGTGCACGTGACGCGGGTGTCGGTCGCAGACGGCGCGGCGCGGCTCGTCGTCGGCGGGGAGCGTCAAGTGCAGGGGTTTTCCGCGGCGGCGGGCCGGATCGCGTTCTGCGCCACGGAGTGGCACGTGCCGGGGGACGCGTACGCGAGTCGGGAGGACGGTTCGGAGGAACGCCGGTTGACGCGTGCCAACGCGGACTGGCGGTCGGAGGTCGCGCTTCCCCGCGTGGAGCGGAGGGCGTTTGCGAGCCCTCATGGCGGGGAACTGGACGGGTGGGTCGTTCACCCCATCGGCGGCCGCGGCCCGGCGCCGCTCCTGGTGGAGATCCACGGCGGCCCGCACAGTTATCACGGCAACGCGTTTCCGCTGGGGTCGCTCCACGCGTTCGTGCTGGCCATGCACGGCTGGGCGGTACTCGAACTGAACCCGACCGGCTCGGGTTCCTACGACAAGGCGTTCGCACACGGCATCCGGGGTCGGTGGGGCGAGCACGATCTCCCGGAGCAGCTCGCCGCGGTGGACGCGCTCGTCGCGGCCGGGATCGCGGACCCGGCCCGGCTCGCCGTCAGCGGCTACTCCTACGGCGGCTTCATGACGGCGTGGACGATCACGCACACCGACCGGTTCAAGTCGGCGGTCGTCGGCGCACCCGTCGTCAACTTCGAGTCGTTTCACGGAACGTCGGACATCGGATTGTGGTTCGGTCCGTGGGAGCTCCGCGGCGATCTTGTGGGGCACCGGGAGACGTACCGTCGGCTGTCGCCCATCAACTACGTCCAACGCGTCGTCACGCCGACGCTGATCGTCCACGGCGAAGCCGACGATCGATGCCCGATCGGTCAAGGCGAGGAACTCTACGCGGGCCTGCTCGCCGCCGGGCGGACGCCCGCGGAGTTCATCCGGTATCCCGGACAGAGCCATGCGTTCCGGGGGTCCGGCCGCCCGAGCCACCGGGTCGACGTGGTCAGCCGCGTCGTCGAATGGGTGGAGCGGTACACGACTGAGGCGCGCTGAGGGCGAGACGAGCCGGACTACCGGCGGGTCCGCGTGGCCTCGGGACGCCGCGCCCGGCCCCGTGCATCCACGGCGACCCCGTACGCGGCGGCGCCCCGAGGCGTGATGTACCCTTCGTTAAGATCGGCTTGGACCGCGTCGAGCGGGCGGTCGGTCGGGACGCCGTAACCGCTCCCGCCGGCGATCTCGATCGTGGCCCGCTGCCCCGGCGTGTGGATCTCGACGACGCCGGCGTCGCCGCGCTCTTGGACGCCGTCTCCACCGTCGGAGCGCTCGAGCAGGTACGCCCGCGCGAGCGCTCCGGCGAGTCCGCCGCGGAGCCCCGGCGTCGCGACGAGCCGACCGTGCGGGCGGAACTCCACGAGCACCGGCTGCGCGCTCGGTTCGAGCAGGCGCATGCGGACGCGCTGGCCGAGTCCGCCGCGAAAGCGGCCGGCTCCCCCCGAGTCCGGGATCAGCTCCTTGCACTCGACGAGCAACGGTGCGCGGCTCTCGTACATCTCGGCAGACACGTTGGCGGCGGACGTCGGATACAGCAGCGCGGACTTGCCGTCGCCGTGCGCGCTGCCGCCCTGTCCGCCGCCCTGGAACAGGTGGTCGTTGAAGACGCGGCCGTCCCGGTCGACGCCGTAGGCGCGCATGCCGATCGGCAGCCCCGTGAACGCCTGCACGCGGTCGGGCAGAACCGGGGCCAGCGCCATGAACACGGCGGGACCGAGGTACCAGCCCGTGTGCGTCCGTTCGTTGACCGACGCCGGGTAGCGGCAGTTGAGGATCGACCCTTCCGGCGCGATGACGTGGAAGGGCCGGTAGCAGCCCGCGTTGGACCGGATCTCCGGCGTCAGAATCGACTTCAGCACGTAGGTGGTGTGCGCCGCCGTGTAGTGATACGTGCAGTTGATCCCGCCGCGCGGCAGCTGCGGCGGTGCGCCGGTCCAGTCCACGGTGATCTCGTCGCCGCGAACGGTCACCGCGCACGGCAGGCGGAGCGGTTCGTCGATGCCGTCGAACCCGACCTCGCTGTGATACGTGCCCTCGGGGACGGCCCGGATCGCGTCGCGCATCGCGCCCTCCGCGCGCGACTGGACCTCGCTCGCCAGCCGCGTGAGGGAGTCCAAGCCGTACTCGTCCATGAACGCGACCAGGCGGGTGGCGCCGACCTGGTTGCTGGTCACCTGGGCTTGGATGTCGCCGAGCACCATCTCCGGCCGTCGCACGTTGGCCTGGATCATCGCGACCAGATCTTCGTTCAGCGCGCCGCGGCGGTAGAGCCGGAGCGGCGGAATCTGCAGCCCCTCGTCGTACACCTCGCGCACGTGGAGCGAATCGCGGGTGCCGCCGATGTCGGAACAGTGGCCGATTGAGCCCACGATGCCGACGAGCCCGCCCCGCCGAAACACGGGCGTCACGACCGCGAGGTCGTAGAGGTGGCCCGCGCACATCCAGGGGTCGTTGGTCACGAGCACGTCGCCGTCCGCGAGCGTCTCCTTCGGGAACGCGCGGAGCACGTGCTGCACCGCGAGCGGCAGGGTCAGATTGAACGCGGGCATCGAGCGCGGCGAGTGCGCGATCGATTCGGCGTTCGCGTCGAACAACTCGCATCCGAAATCCTGCGCCTCCCCGATGATCGTGCTGAACGCGGTGCGCCAGATCGTGATCCAGCACTCCTCGGAGATGTTGACGAGCCGGCTCCACATGATCTCGAGCGCGATCGGGTCGAAGGCCGTGCTCACCGGGCACCTCCGGGCGGCGTCGCCGCCGCGGCCGCGTTGATCTGGATCAGCAGGTTGGACAGCGCGTCGACCCTGAGGGTGTCTCCCGGCCCGACGACCGTGGTCGCCTCGTGCTCCTCGACGATGGCGGGACCGCGCACGGCGCACCCGGGTGTGAGTCGGTACCGGTCGTACACTGGTGCCTCCACGAATCCCTCCGTCTCGGGAAAGTAGGCGGACCGACGCCCGCGGAGCGCCGCCGCCGCGCTCGCGGACGGATCGACGCGGCCGGCGGCGAGCGCGAACTCCGGCCGCGGGCCGGTCACGAGGACCCGCCAGTTCAGAACCTGGATTTGCCGCCCGGCAAGAAACGTGCCGTAGAGCCGTCGGTACTCCGACTCGAATGCGGCGCCCAGGGTCGGTGCGACGGTACGGGTGAGCCGCCCGGCGGGGACCGCGACCTCGATATCGTGGAACTGGCCGACGAGGCGCATCTCGGCGCGTCGGGTAGACGTGACTCGATCCCCGGAGACACCGGCGGCTGCCAGCATCGCGCGTCCCTCCGCCTCCATGCGGCCGTAGAGCGCGTCGACCGTGTCCCAATCGAGGGTGTCCAGCAGGCCCGGCAGGGAGTGGACCAGGTCGAAACTCGTCGGCGAGACGAGGAACCCGAGCGCGGACGCGACCCCCGATGCCGGCGGGACGATCACCTCGGAGAGGCCGAGAATGCGCGCGACGCGCGACGCGTGGGCGGGCCCGGCGCCGCCGAAGGCAACCATCGCGAACCGGCGGGGATCTTGCCCGCGCTCGATCAGGTAGACGCGCGCCGCCGCAGCCATGTTCTCGGCAACGATCTGGTGCACCCCCCATGCCGCCGCGACGGGGTCGAGCCGCAGTTGGGCGCCGAGCTGTTCGAGCGCGGCGACGGCCGCGCGCCGATCGAGCGGCATCGCCCCGCCCAAGAAGTAGCCGGGGTCGAAATACCCGAGCACGAGGCATGCGTCGGTGACGGTCGCTTCGACGCCGCCGCGGCCGTAGCACGCGGGGCCCGGGACGGCCCCCGCGCTGTGCGGGCCGACCTTGAGCAGGCCGAGCGTGTCAACGCGCGCGATCGAGCCACCGCCGGCGCCGATCTCCATCATGTCGACCGCCGGCACGGTGACCGGCAGGCCCGAACCTCGCTTGAAGCGATGGACGCGTGCCGCCTCGATCGACGGCGCGATCTCGGGCCGGCCGTCCCGGATCAGACACAGCTTTGCGGTCGTGCCGCCCATGTCGAACGCGACGAGATCGCGCCGGCCCAGCTGTTCGCCGAAGAACGCCGTGACGAGCGCGCCGCCCGCCGGGCCCGACTCGAGCAGGCGAATCGGGAACCGGCGCGCCGAGTCGGGCGCGATCGTGCCCCCCGACGACTGCATCAGCGCGAACCGGCCGCGGAACCCACGCGCAGCGAGCGCCGTGTCCAGACGGCGCAGATACCGGTCTACGAGCGGCTGGACGTACGCGTTGCAGACGGTCGTACAGCTGCGCTCGTACTCCCGAATCTCGGGATCGATCTCGCTTGAGATCGACACGCTGAGCGCCGGAACCTCCTCGCGCAGGAGATCGCGGACCGCGCGCTCGTGCGACGGATTGACATAGGCGTGGAGGAACACGACCGCGACCGCCTCGATGCCCTGGGATGCGAGATCGCGCGCCGCGGCCCGCACCTGCGCCGGGTCGAGCGGCGTCAGCACGGTGCCGTCGCGGGTGACGCGTTCGTCGACCTCGATGCGCCAGCGCCGCGGGACGAGCAGATCGGGGTACTGCAAGAACAGGTCGTAGATGTCGTACCGCTGCTCCTTGCCCATCTCGAGGATGTCGCGGAACCCACGGGTCGTGAGGAGCGCGGTCCGAGCGCCTGCGCGCTCAATGATCGCGTTGGTGACCAGGGTCGTGCCGTGAACGAGCGCGTCGACGTCCCCAAGGGCGATCTCCGCCGCGTCGCACAGTTCGATCAGGCCCCGCAGCGCGCCCTCGGCCGGATCGTCGGGGGTGGTGAGCACCTTGTGGAGGCGGATCCCACCGGCACGCTCGTCCGCCAGCACGAGGTCGGTGAAGGTGCCGCCGATATCGAGGCCGATTCGATACCCGCCGGGCATGGTAGGTGTCTTCTCCGGTGACCCACCCCACGCCTCTGATCTGCGACGAGACGTCGGGGTGACGAGGGACGTCTCGTCCGCGCGCGGGCGATCCGCGTCCGGGACTCTCGGCAAGCGCGCCCGGGGGATCGCCGAGGTTGTCCGGGCGAACGCGCGGGTCTAGCGGTTCGCGAGTGCGCGAGGCGGCACACGGCCACGCGGGTGCCGATGTGGGTCCGCGTCGTGACCGCGCGCCGCCTCGCGACGCGCACTAGCGCGAGCCTATCGCCAGTGGCCCTCGACCCAGACCCACCCGCCTCCTCGCGGGACCCAGTGTCCGGGAACCCACGCGGCCCCCGCCCGCGGTCCTCTCGCCCAATACCCGTGTATCCAGACCCACCGGCCGCCGTTCCACGCCCAGTGCCCGCCGACCCACACCCAGCCGGGGCCCGGCGTCGCCGGGACCACTTCGTACTGCGCCGCAGGCGGCGGTCCGGGCGCGATGACGACGACGGTCACGGCCGACGCGGTCATCGGCAGAGCGATCGCCCCCCCGGCGATGACGAGCGCGACGGCGCATGCCACAAGCGTGCTTCTCATGGTCGTCCTTCTCCCTTCGCGTCGCGACGCACGGTCGAGGCTCCGGCCAGTGCGTCGCGTGTGGTTGGACCTACGTGTGACCTTCACACGCTCACAGCGATTGCCGGTCGTCGAAAGTTCCCGTGACCGGCGTCGATCGCCAGGGAGACGCCCGGGCGGCGGGTCGGAGAAGGGCGGGTGTCCACACCATCCGCGCAACGGAGCGGCGTGGCGAAACGACACAGACCGTCGGCGCGCGCCTTAGTTCTGTGGCACCGTGGTTTGCGTAAAGCGGATGTGGTCCAGGTTCTGGGCCTCCACGCCCAGTTGCCGCAGCATCGCCATGGCCTGCGCGCGGTGATGGACCTCGTGCATCATGATCTGCGTGGCGATGTCCGCCTTTGTCGCCGTGAGCAGTACTGTCTGGTTCGGCCGCACGAGGCGGCAGGTCACGGTACGGTCCCAATCCGTTGTCTCGGCCAGCGTGGCGCGCGTCTGCTGCGACTGCGCCGTCCACACGCGCTCGAGCTCCGCGAATGTCGGCAGGCGCTGCTCGTTGATCGGCCACTCGGCGAGCGGCGGCAGCGGCTCCTCCCGGAGCCGCATCGCGAGAAACAGTTCCGCCCGGGCGATTTCCACGAGACAGCCGCGGACGGACCGCGCCCCGAACGGAAACGGCTGCGCGTACTGAGCCTGGTCGAGCGGGCGCACCCACTCGAACAGCTTCTGTCGAGCTCGGAGGAGTACGTCGTAGACGTGAACGGGTGACATCTCGCGCCTCCGCTATCCGAACACGCGCCGCAGCGTCTCTTCGACCGATCCGTAGCGACCGGCAAACGTCGGCGTGTCGCGCAGTGTGTACGGCCGACCGGCGGTGCTGCGCATCCCGGTGACGAGTTCCTGGAACCGGGTCAGGTCGTCGGTCTCGTACCCCACCACGAACTCCCAGTCCGCGAGGCCCGTGCAGTAGAGCAGCAACTGCTCGATGTCGTCGAAGCTGTGGCCGAACCGGGAGTGCTCCATCATCATCGTCCGCCGGATCTCGGGCGCCATCTGGTACCACTCGTGGGTCTTGCTGAACGGGTATACGACGAGAAAGCGCCGGCGCTCCCCGGGGATCTTGACGTTCGTGCCGTCGCGCCCGGTGTACTGGGACGAGCGCACGAAGCCCCACAGGCTCCACGTCAACTCAAGGTCCGTGTGCAGCAGCCGGCGAGCGGCTTCCTGATAGGCGTCCGGCTCGGCCGCCGCGATCCAGGCTCCGAGATCGGCATCGCCGCGCAGACCGACCAGGCTGTACGTGTACAGGCCGGCGACCCCCGGCGTTGCGGCCGCCGACTCGATCGCCTCCCGCGCGCGCCCCGCCTCGTGCGACGTCCGGCGTCCCGCGGGAACCCGCAGGAACAGAAACCCGTGCATCCGTGGACTGTCCATCACTCCGTGCCCCCTCGACCGCCTGGCCCCCGTGCGCGACAGCGCGCGCCGCGCTCCAGCGTTGGCGTCTCCAGTCTAGCACGCCCGCGCCGACGCGGCGCGGGCAGAGACACCGCTTAGAACGCGACGAACGCCTGCGACAACTCGTTGATGCGAGTCACCACGTCCGGGCGCAGTTCCAGATCGACCGCCTTGAGATTCTCCTCCTGCTGGGCGACCCGCGTCGCCCCGACGAGCGCGCTCGTGATCCCCGGCCGGTTCATCACCCACGCGAGCGTGAGCTGGGCGACCGTGACGCCGATCTCGGCGGCCAGCCGCTCCATGTTCTGGGCGAGGGCGAGGTTCCGTTCGTTCAAGCGGCGGGCGAACGCCGGCTGCGTCAGGGCGCGGGAACCTTGGGGCGGTTGCGCGCCGGGCTTGTACTTTCCGGTGAGGATCCCGCCCGCCAAGGGGAAGTAGACGATCAGGCCGACGCCCTGGTCGAGACATACCGGCACCAGCTCGGGCTCGATGCGACGGTCGGCGGGCGAATACTCCGGCTGGACCGACACGTACCGCGCGAGGCCATGCCGCTCGCTCATCCACAACGCCTTGCACACCTGCCACGCTGCGAAGTTCGAGCACCCGATGTAGCGGACTTTGCCCTGTCGGATCAGGTCGTCGAACGCCTCGAGCGTTTCCTCGACGGGCGTATGCTCGTCGAACTGGTGAATCTGATACAGGTCCACATAGTCGGTTTGGAGGCGACGGAGGCTCCCCTCGATCTCGCGCATGATGTGCCACCGCGAGGAGCTCATGTCGTTGGGGCCGTCGCCCATCCGCATGCCGCATTTGGTCGCGACGATCGCCCGCGCCCGCCGCCCCTGCAGCGCCTTGCCAATGATCGTCTCGGACCGAGTGTCGGTGTAGATGTTCGCGGTGTCGATGAGGTTGACGCCGTGGTCCAGCGCGTGGTGGATCACGGCAATCGAGGCGGCCTCGTCCGCCCGTCCACCAAACGCGTTGGTGCCGAGGGCGAACGCGGATACGCGCAGTCCGGAGCGCCCAAGCTGACGGTACTTGATCGTCCTCACCTCCGTTGCGGGAATGCGCGCCGGCCAGCCGACGCGCGACGCGAGTGCCGAACAAGAGAGGCGATTGGCCGGCGGAGGCGGCGGACCCTGCTTCAGGCCGGCCGAGTGGGTAGGTCGAGCCCGACGCAGGCTGCGCCCACCAGGGCGACGCCGGGGTGTGTGATGACGTGGACCGGGATCGCGGAGAGAATGGTGGAGAGTCGGCCCTTGTCGGTGAACGCCTGCATGAACCGCCCGTCCTCGAGCGACGCCGTGATGCGGGGAGGGATGCCGCCGCCGAGATAGACCCCGCCGGTGGCGAGGACCTTGAGCGCGAGGTTTCCCGCTTCCGCGCCCAGGATCGCGACGAACTCGCCCAGCGTGTCCGCGGCGAGTTGGGACGGGGGTTCGTGCTCGAGCGCGGCGCGCATGATCACGGGCGTCGGATCGTCCGCTGCGGCGAGTTCCTGGGCGAGCCACGCCGGCTCCGGCGCGGCGCCATTGTCCCGCAGGTACGCGTAGATGTGCGGGATCCCGAGGCCGGAACAGACGCGCTCGTAACTCACGTGGGAGCCGTCGCGCGCGAGCGCCGCGAGAAGGCCCCGCTGCACGGGCGTGCGGGGCGCGAAGTCTGCATGGCCGCCTTCGGACGGATAGGCGCGGTACCGGCCGCCGTCCCATGTCAGAAACGCCTCGCCGAGGCCGGTCCCCGGCGCGACAATGCCGATCGCTCCACCGGAGACGGTCGTGCCCCGGTTCACGGTGTGGCGGTCCGACGCCTCCAGGGCGGGCACCGCGCTGGCGATGGCCACGAGGTCGTTGACGACCCGGACCGGAGCACCGCGCAGCGTCCGTCCCAGCGCCGCGTCGTCGACCGTCCAGGGGACGTTGGTGATCTTCGCGACGCCGTTGATGACCGGGCCGGCGACGCCGAAGCTGGCCCGGTCGATCGATGGCTTCGTCTGGCGGAGGAACTCTTCGATGATCGCCTCCAGGCTGGGATAGTGGTGGCTCGGAAACGTCGCCTGCGCCAGTGGCGACCGCGGTCCCGCATCCGGGGTGAAGATCCCGAGGGCGGTTTTGGTCCCTCCGATGTCGCCTGCCAGCAGCATCGTCCGCCTCCACCGTGTTCGCGCCGCAGCCTGTGTTGTGTTGGCCGGCGCCTGCGCTCACCCCTGCGCGTCGCGAACGGGCGGTGCGTCCGCCGCCGGAACCCCGGGGTGCCGTCCGGCGGTCCGCAGGAGTTCTTAGTAACACCTCGAACTCCGGGGCTCAACTTGGTGCGTGGGACAGGATGTGGCGGTGTCTTGGTTTGAGACATCCTGTGTCGTGCAGACGACGGCAGAAGAAGAGGTGCAGGTATGAGACAGAGGGACTTCGATCTGCTCGTCCGCGACCTCCGGCAAGGGCGCCTGAGCCGCCGCGACGTGATCGCCCGCCTCGTCGCGTTGGGGGTGTCGGCGGGTGGCATCACCGCTGTGCTGGCGTCGCCGACGCCGCAGCCCGCGTGGGCCGCAGCCGCAGGCGGGCGCGGCGCGAGCGGTGTGCTCAAGCTGCTGTACTGGCAGGCGCCCACGATTCTGAACCCGCACCTGGCCCAGGGCACGAAGGACTTCCACGCCGCGCACCTCTGCTGCGAGGCGCTGCTGTCGGTCGACGCGAGTGGGCGATTTACCCCCGTGCTGGCGGCCACGGTGCCATCCCGCGCCAACGGCCAAATTGCGGCCGACGGCAAATCGGTCACGTACAAGCTGAAGCCGGGTGTCAAGTGGGCGGACGGACGTCCGTTCACGTCCGACGACGTGGTGTTTACCTACCAGTTCGTCGCCAACAAGGAGACCGGGGCGACGACGTACGGCAGCTACGTGAACGTCGCGAAGGTGGAACCGGTGAATCCGCTCACCGTGAAGGTCACCTTTAAGGCGCCCACGCCGGCGTGGTACCTGCCATTCGTGGGCATCAACGGGATGATCCTCCCGCGGCACGCGCTCGACGCGTACATCGGCAGCAACGCGCGGAACGCGCCGTTCAATACGAAGTCCTTCGGCACCGGGCCGTACATGGTGGACAGTTTCCGGCCGGGCGACCTCGTCGTGTACGCCGTCAACCCGAACTACCGCGATCCGAACAAACCCGCGTTCAGTCAGGTCCAGATGAAAGGTGGCGGGGATGCCACGTCCGCCGCGCGCGCGGCCTTGGAGACGGGCGAATACGACTACGCGTGGAACCTCCAAGTTGAGTGGCCGGTGCTGCAGAACATTGCCAAGGGGGGTAAGGGCCAGATTCTCACCGCCGCGGGCGGTGGCGTTGAGCAAATCTATCTGAATCAGTCCGATCCCAACAAGGTCGTCGACGACCAACGGTCCTCGGTGAAGTCGATGCACCCGTTCCTCACAGACCCGAAGGTCCGGCAGGCGCTCGCGCTCGCCTCGGACCGCCAGACGATGGCGCAGCAGCTGTACGGGACGACGGGCGACGCAACCCCGAACACGCTGACCACGCCGACGAACCTGGCGTCGAAGAACACGAAGATCGCCTTCGACCTGGCGCGGGCCAACCAGCTGCTCGACGAGGCCGGGTACACGCGCGGTCCCGACGGCATTCGGCAGAAGGGCGGCGTGAAGCTACAGGTCGTGTATCAGACCAGCGTCAACTCGCTCCGCCAGAAGGAACAGGAGATCATCAAGGCGGGGTGGGAGAAGATCGGCGTGGCCACGACGCTCAAGTCGATCGATGCCGGGGTCTTCTTCAGCAGCTCGCCCGGGAACAACGATACGTGGGCGCACTTCTACACCGACGTGGAGATGTTCACGACCGGGTTCGGATCGCCGTTCCCCAGCGCGTACATGGCCCGGTTCTACACGGGAGATGCGGCCAAGGACATCCCGCAAAAGGAGAACGATTGGTCCGGAATCGCCTGCACCCGCTGGGTGGACAAGACGTACAACGATCTGTACGAGCGGGCGCAGAACGAACTTGACCCGAAGAAGAACGCAGATCTGTGGATCAAGGCGAACGACCGGGTCGTAGAACAGGGCGTGGCCATCCCGCTGATCGATCGGAAACTCGTCTCCGCGCGGGCGAACACGCTTGACACCGGGGCGAACATGACGCCGTTCGACGACGAGACGTGGAACATCGCCGACTGGAGGCGGAAGGCCTAGGACCGCCGCCGGCGTGGAGTGCCGGGATCATCGAAAGGGGACGAGCTGGGGTCCGCTTCGGCCGGGGGTGCCGGCCGGTGCGGGCCCCTGTCGCGTGTTTGGGGGGGGCCGCAGGAGTCCTTAGTAACACCTCGAACTCCGTGGGACGCTAGCGCGTAGGATATGCGGGACGCGTTCCTAAGAACACGATCCGGCCGGTTCGACGACAACCAAAAGGGGTGACAGGAATGGGCAAGAGAGACATCAGCTTGCTCCGCCGCGACCTCCGAAACCATCGGCTCACCCGGCGCGAAGCCGTCGTGAGGCTCATGGCCCTCGGCGTGTCCGCGAGCGGGATCAGCTCCATACTCGCCGCCTCGACCGCGCAACCGGCGCGGGCGGCGGCCGCCGGCGGGCGAGGGTCGAGCGGCGTGGTCAAGTTGCTCTACTGGCAGGCCCCCACGATCTTGAACCCGCATCTGGCCCAGGGGACGAAGGACTTTCACGCCGCCCGGATGTGTGTCGAACCACTGCTTACGGTGGACGCGGCGTTGAACTTCACCCCGATGCTCGCGGCCACAGTACCGTCTCGCGCGAACGGTCTCGTGTCCGCGGACGGCAAGTCGGTGACGTACAAGTTGAGGTCGGGGATCAAGTGGGCCGACGGCAGGCCGTTTACCTCCGACGACGTCGTGTTCACCTACCAGTTCGTCTCCAACAAGCAGACCGCAGCGACCACCTACGGTTCCTATGTCAACATCGCGAAAGTGGAGCCCATCAATCCGCTCACGGTCAAGATCACGTTCAAGACGCCGACGCCGGCGTGGTATCTGCCGTTCGTCGGGGAGACCGGCGGCATCGTGCCCCGCCACGCGCTCGATGCGTACGTCGGGAGCAACGCGCGCAACGCGCCGTATAACCTGAAGTCGTTCGGCACCGGGCCGTACGTGGTGGACAGTTTCCGGCCCGGCGACCTCGTCGTGTACGCGATCAATCCGAACTATCGCGATCCGAACAAGCCCGCGTTCAGCCAGGTTCAGATGAAGGGCGGCGGGGACGCGACGTCGGCGGCGCGCGCGGTGTTCGAGACCGGGGAGTACGACTACGCGTGGAACCTCCAGGTCGAGTGGCCCGTGCTGCAGCACATGATCGGGGAGGGGAAGGGGCAGTTGCTCACGGGCGCGGGCGGTGGCGTCGAACAGATCTTCTGCAACCAGACGGATCCGAACAAGGACGTGGGCGGCGAGCGCTCCTCGGTGAAGGCGCCCCACCCGTTCCTCACGGATGTGAAGGTGCGGCAAGCGTTGGCGCTCGGCGTGGACCGGCAAACAATCGCGCAGCAACTGTACGGCCTCGAAGGAGACGCAACGGCGAATACGCTGACGACCCCGACGAGCGTGGCGTCGAAGAATACGAAGATCGCCTATGACATCGCCAAGGCGAACCAGTTGCTCGACGAGGCGGGCTGGCAGCGCGGGCCGGACGGCATCCGCCAGAAGAACGGGGTCAAGATGCAGGTGACGTACCAGACGAGCGTCAACAGTCTCCGGCAGAAGGAGCAGGAGATCGTCAAGGCGGGCTGGCAGCAACTCGGCGTGGCGACGACGCTCAAGTCCGTGGATGCCGGCGTGTTCTTCAGCAGCTCGCCTGGCAACAACGACACGTACGCCCACTTCTACACGGACGTCGAAATGTTTACGGCGACGTTCTCGCCGTTCCCGAGTTCGTACATGGGCCGCTTCTACAGCGGCGACGTGGCCAAGGACGTGGCCCAAAAATCGAACGACTGGTCCGGCCTGGACATCGCGCGGTGGGTGGACAAGCAATACAACACATGGTTCGATCAGGCGCAGGCCGAGCTCGACCCGAAGAAGAACGCCGACTTGTGGATCAAGATGAACGACCGCGTCGTCGACCAAGGGATCTCGATCACGCTGATCGACCGGAAGGCTGTGTCGGCACACGTCAACAGCCTGGACGTCGGGCCGAACATGTCACCGTTCGATGACGAGACGCGCAACATCGCCGACTGGCGGCGGAAGGCGTAACCTGGGAGGCGGACCCGACGCGCGCGTGACGCCCGCATGACACGGTACATCGGACGGCGGCTGCTCACGTCGATCCCCACGCTGGTGCTGATCAGCATGGTGGTGTTCGGCATCCTGGCGCTCGCGCCGGGGGACCCGCTCAGCCAGTTCGCGGCGAACCCGGACATCCCGCCGGAGGTGCGCATGAACATCCGGCACCAGCTGGGGCTCGACCAGCCCGTGCCGGTGCGGTACGTGAAGTGGGCGGTCGCGTTCCTGCACGGAGACTGGGGGTATTCGTTCTCGAGCCGGGTGCCGGTCGACCGACTGATCCTGCAGCGCCTCCCGACCGACCTGTGGGTGGTGGGCTCGTCGTATCTCGTGGCGGTGATCCTCGCGATCCCGATCGGCGTCCTCTCGGCGATCAAGCAATACTCGCTGTTCGACCAACTCGCCACCACGTTTGCGTTCATCGGGTTCTCCCTGCCGACGTTCTTTACCGGCGTGCTGTTCATCATCATCTTCAGCGTGCGGCTGCGATGGCTGCCGTTTATCTACAACGTGGAGGTGACGGATCCCGTCGTCATGGTGAAGCAGGCGCTGATGCCCGTCGGGGTGCTCGCGTTGTTCAACTCGGCCGGGCTGGTGCGGTTCGTCAGGTCCTCGATGCTCGACAATGTCGGACAGGACTACGTCCGCACGGCGCGCGCGAAGGGGCTGGCGCATCGCAAGGTCATCATCCGCCATGTCCTTCGCAACGGGCTGATCCCGGTCGTGACGCTGCTGGCGCTCGGCCTGCCCGCGGTGTTCGTCGGCGCGGTGATCACCGAGCAGATCTTCCGCGTGCCGGGGATCGGCTCGCTCTTGATCGCGTCGATACAGAACAGCGACACGCCGGTCGTGATGGCGATCACGTTCGTCTATGCGATTCTCGTCGTGCTCTTCAACGTCGCCGCCGACGTCCTCTACGGCCTCTTGGACCCGCGGATCCGTTATGGCTAGCACCCGCCCCGAGCAGGTCGTCGGCGTCGCCGCGGCCCCGCCCGCGACGCGGGCCGCCATCCCGACTCGGCCGCGCCCCGCGCGAACGATGTGGGGAGACGCGTGGCGCCGGTTCCGGCGGCACCGCCTCGCGATGGCGGGCGGTGCCGTGTTCCTCGTGCTCGTCGCGGCGACGCTGATCGGCCCGGCCGTCTATCACGTCGGGATCAACACGATCGACTTTCACGCGGCGATGGCGCCGCCGTCCGCGGCGCACCCGCTCGGGACGAACGACCTCGGCCAGGACATGCTCGCGCGGGTGCTGTACGGCGGGCGGATCTCGATCGCCGTGGGCATCGCGGCGATGTTGATGTCGGTGACGGTCGGCACGCTCGTGGGCGCGATCTCGGGGTTCTTCGGGCGGACCGCGGACCACGTGCTTATGCGGATCACCGATGTGTTCATCTCGCTGCCGTCGCTGCCGCTCCTCCTGCTCGTCATCTACCTGTACCGCGACATGTTGGCGCGGACGTTCGGGCCGCAGTTCGGCATCTTCTGGTTGATCGTCGGCGTGATCGGCGGGTTGAACTGGATGCCGACGGCACGGCTTGTGCGTGCCGGGTTCCTCGCCGTTAAGGAAAAGGAGTTCATCGAGGCCGCCCGCAGCCTCGGGGTCGGGACGCTCTCCCAGATCTTCCGGCACATCCTGCCGAACGTGTTGAGCCCGGTCATCGTGTCGGCCACGTTGTCGGTCGGGTCCGCGATCATTGCCGAGTCCACCTTGTCGTTCCTGGGACTGGGGTTCCCGCCCGACATCCCGACGTGGGGCCGCCTCCTGTACGACGCGCAGAACTACCTCGACATGGCGCCGCACATGGCGATCTTCCCGGGATTGATGATCTGTCTTGCCGTGCTGTCCATCAACTACGTGGGGGACGGGTTGCGCGACGCACTCGACCCGCGTCGGCTGCTCTGACCCGCGCGGCCGCTGGACGTCGACCGTGCTCGCCCGGCCCGACGTCCCTCGGCCGCAGGAGTTTCAAGGTCCAGGGCGAATAGGGCGCTCCGCGGCAGGCCGCTCGGATCGCACTTTTCGTCGGAGGACTGTATGAAGCTGTGGTGGGCCGCTCTCGCGTTCGCGTCGCTGTTGTTTGCGGTACCCCACTTCGCGTCCGCTCAAACCGCGCCGATTCGCGTCATCGTGAATGATGTTGCGGTTTCGCTCCCTCAGCCGGCCGAGGTACGGGGCGGCGCCGTGGTGGCGCCGCTTGCCCCGATCGTGCAGGCGTTCGGTGCATCGACGCAGTGGGATGCGCCGACGCGGACGCTCATCGTTCGCGGCGTTTCGGGTGCGACGCTCCGGCTCGTCGTCGGCCAAACGACCGTTACCGCAGGCGACTCCCGCTGGGATCTCCCGGTGGCGCCCTCACTGCAAGGCGGCATGGTGGTTGGACCGGTGGCGTCGGTGCTGCGCGGTCTCGGCGCCTACGTGAAGCAGCACGACGAGGACGGAACGCTCGACGCGGTCTCTCAGATTACGGGGCTGGTGTGGCGCGGCGACGCGGACGGCCTGACCGTGACCGTGTCGGCGACCGGACCCGTGCGGGCGGACGGCGGCGTGTTACACGGACCGGAGCGGCTCGTGGTTGATCTGCAAAGCGCCGTCATCCGGTTGAAGACCCCTGACACCGCGATCGGGTCCGGGCCGGTGATCGGGGTACGGACCGCCCAGTTTCACGTGCGACCCTACGTGACGCGACTCGTCTTCGATCTCGCGCACCCCCTGCCGTTTCAGATCGCGACGAGCCCGGGTACGGTGACGCTCGCGCTGGGGGCCGCCGGGGCCCCGGTCGCGAGCGCGCCCGCTCCGACGGCGCCGACCGCGGGAGTGTCCGCCGGCGCGGCACCCCAGGCTCCCGGCGTCGCTGGGACGCACCCGTCGAGTTCGCCGCCGGCGGCAGCGGCGCCGTCCGGGACCGCTACGGCGGGCGCCGCGCCAAGCGGCACGGCCACGGGGACTGGGCAGGTCGGACACGGCGCCCAGGGCCCGGCGTCTTCGGCTGCGGGCGGGGCGGTGACCGCGGCTGCTCCTGCCACAGTTCCTGCGGCGTCGGGCACCGCGGGCGATTCCGGTTCGGCGCAGGTGTCGACGAGCGCCGGGGGAACGCCCGAGCCGGTCGCGCTGCCGGCGCTCCCTGAGTTTGCCGACGGACCCGGGGCGTTCCACGTGCAGTCGGTGACATACGACGACGTCAGCGGACAGCTCGTGATCCGGGCGTCTCAGCGCGCGACGGTCACGGTGCACCAGTGGACGTACCCCGACCGCCTCGCGATCGACATCGCCGACGGGGTGTTTCGAGACCGGCGGACCGACGTCGAGATCGGCAGCGGGGGTATTCGCAACGTCGTTGTCTCCCAGTTTGGACTGCACCCCAACCTCACGCGGGTGCTGGTGCACCTAAACCGGAAGATCGCATATACGATGACGACCGCTGACGGCGGGCGGACCGTCGTGATCGGGTTCACCGACGCGGGGCGTGAGGGCCCTCCGCCGCCTGCGGTAATCATCGATCCCGGGCACGGCGGCGACGATTCGGGCGCGATCGGCCCGAAAGGTACGCACGAGGCGGACGTCGCGCTCAACATCGGGCGCATGGTGAAGGATGCGCTCGAGCGCCAGGGGACCCACACGGTGCTGACGCGCACCGATAACACGACCGTCGCGCTTGAGGACCGCCCGGATCTCGCGCAGCGCTACGGCGGCATCGTGTTCGTGAGCATCCACGCGAACGCCAGCGCCGACCCCACCGTGCAGGGCACGACCACGTACTACTACACGCCTCAGAGCCGCGCGTTGGCCGAGCTCGTGCAGGCCGAGGTGACGCGGGCGCTCGGGGAGCAGGACCGCGGATTGCAGACCGCGCGCTTCTACGTGATCGTGAACACGCAAATGCCCGCGATCCTCGTCGAGACTGCGTTCATCAGTAACCCCAAAGAAGAAGCGATGCTCCGCGATCCGGCGGTCGACCAGCGGATCGCGGAAGCGATCGCCCGGGGCATCGAGAAGTTTCTGGCCGAACAGTCCCAGATGACGTCTCACTGACCGCGATCCTGCCCGCTGGGCGCGCGACGGCCGCCGGAGGAGCGTTCACGCGCCGCCCCGAAGGTACCCGCGACCCATCCCTCTTGAAGGAGCTCACGATGGCGCGTCGCGACGGTCGAGGTGCGGACGAGCTCCGGCCTCTGATGCTGACTCGGAAGTACAACAAGTACGCGGAAGGGTCGGTGTTGGTGCAACTGGGCGACACCCGGCTCATCTGCACCGCCAGCCTGGACGAGAAGGTGCCGCCGTTCATGCGGGGCAGCGGGCAGGGGTGGGTCACGGCCGAATACGGGATGCTGCCGCGCGCGACCCACGACCGGAGTCCTCGGGACGCGACGACCGGACGCGTCGGGGGCCGCACCCACGAGATCCAGCGCCTCATCGGACGATCGCTGCGCGCGGCGGTCGATCTGGCGCGCCTCGGGGAACGGACGATCCAGATCGACTGCGACGTGTTGCAGGCCGATGGCGGTACGCGCACCGCCGCGATTACGGGCGCGTTCGTCGCGCTCGTGGACGCGTTGTTGCTGCTGAAGCGCACGGGGGCCGTCCCGAAGCTGCCCATCAAGGAGTTCGTCGCGGCGACGAGCGTGGGTATCATCGACAACACCCCGGTGCTCGACCTGACGTACGAGGAAGACTCTCGAGCCCGCGTGGATATGAACATCGTGATGACGGAATCGGGGAAGTTCGTGGAACTGCAGGGGACCGGTGAAGGGGGCCCGTTCACGAAACCGGAAGCCGCGGCGTTGATGGCGCTGGCGGAGCGTGGGATCGTCACCCTCATCGCGCGGCAGCGTGACGTCCTCGCAGACGCGCTCACGACGCCGTGACTGTCCCCGGCTCCCCGCGGAGGCGCGACCGGTTGCTCCTGGCGACGCGAAACGCGGGGAAAGCCCGCGAGATCGGCGCGATCTACGCGCACCTGGACCTCGACATCCTCACCCTGGACGCGTATCGTGCGGTGGGCGAGCTGCCGGAACGCGGAACCACCTATGCCGAGAACGCGGCGAGCAAGGCCGCGGCGGCCGCCGCGGCCACGGGCCTCGTGGCGCTCGCGGACGACTCCGGGATCGAGGTCGACGCGCTGGACGGCGCTCCGGGTCCCCGCTCGCGCCGGTTCCTCGGCGACGACGCGAACGATGACGATCGCAACCGGCGGATGCTCGAGTTGCTCGCGAGCGTGCCGGACGGCCTGCGGACCGCGCGCTATCGCGCGGTGGTGGCCATCGCGCTTCCCGACGGCGAGACCCGCGTGTTTGAAGGCACCTGTGAAGGAACGGTGGCATGGACGCCGCGCGGCGGCCGCGGGTTCGGGTACGACCCGGTGTTCGTGGCGATGCCCGACGGGCGGACGATGGCGGAGTTGTCGTTCGACGAGAAGAACCGGATCAGCCACCGGGCGCACGCCCTGCGCGCGGCGGAGCCGTACCTCCTGTCCGTGTTCGCCGCGCGATCCGAGGAGGAGGCGCGTGCGTCCGGCGCCAATACGAATACTGGCGCGCCGCGCGCGGCTGGGGGCTCGGGAACCACCGCGGGTGCGATTGCCCCGGACGAATCATCCGCGGGAGGGCGTCGATGACACTCAGCAAGTTTCTGACCTACTGGTCGCTGCTGTTCGCGATCCTGACGATTTGGGGATTCTCCGTGCTCGTGGCGCTGGTCGACGCGAAGGACGAGCTGCGGGCGCGCTTCAAGAAGCCGCTGCCGGGTCGATGACGCTCAGCAAGTTTCTGACGTACTGGTCGTTACTGTTCGCGATCCTGACGATCTGGGGCTTTTCCGTCCTTGTCGCGCTAGCTTCCGCGAAAGACGAGCTCCTCGACGCGTTTCGGAAGCGCTGGGCCACCGGCGTGAGCGCCCGCCTGGCCTTTACGGACCCGCTGGCCGGGCGGTCGACCGCGGAAACGCTGACCGCTCGTCCCGTGACGGAGTTGCAGAAGTGGGTACTCGATCAGGTTGCCCCGATCGCGGAACGCCTCGGGGTCCGGGTTCGGACGCTCGTGTTGCAGGACGGTCACGGGCACTTCGTAGTGTACCTCGCACAGGGCAAGCGCCTCGTGACGTATCGGCTCGACAAGGCGTGGGTCACGGACGCGGTCGCCGGCAAGGCCGACCAGCTCGATCGGATCCGGCAGGCCGTCGAACAGTACTTGCGACAAGAGTTTCTTGGGCAGGCGCCGGTTCCCAAGGCACCTCCCGCCGCGCCAAGCCCACCGGCCGCCGCGACGGCCGGTGGCGTTGCATCTGCTACTCCCGCGCCGGCTTCCGCATCAGCCGGAACTGCGCCGGCGGGCGTCACCGAGGTGAGCCGCGAGGAGCGCATCGCCGCGGCCAAGGCCAAAGCGGAAGCGCTTAAGTCACAACGCGCGGCGTCAGCCGGGGCACAGTCTCAGTCCGTTCCGCCCGAGAAGACCTAAGTGTCCTCGATCTAGAGCGCCGACGTTCGGGCGCCGGTTTGCAGCACTTCCGCGCGCGCGTCAGGACTGCATCCCACGGTTGTCGAGGCGCGCGATGGCCGACCGTTGTTCTGCCCCCAATGTCACCGTGTTGAGATGGCTACACAGCGACAACATGGAGAGTCGTGAGCGCAACGCTCGGGCAACGCGCGAACGTGGACGCGCCGCTCCTATCTATCCGCCGTCCTGCTTCGCACCACGCAGGTCGCCCGCACCGGCGTAACAGACGATGGCAAAATACCCCTAGTCGGTGGTCGCCACGGGAATCGGCGTGCCGTATCTACGCTAGCGGATCTGCGTGTCACGGGCACGGCGCTTGCCACAGGGCTTTCTACACCGCGCACAACGCAAGTATTGGGAGATGGCGGCTGCCGCGCGTTG
>DATGJN010000002.1 GCA_035295165.1 bacterium | reverse complement strand
CGAGGCTCCGCCCGCCGGGGCCAGCATCGGCGCCTATCGCGTGCCGGCGCACCAGACTGATCCACGCGGACACATGAACAACGCCGCGTACCTCGACCTCCTTGATGACGCCCTCGGCGCCCTCGGCCTCGATCCGCAGGCCCGTCCGGCCGAGTACGACCTCGCGTACTTCCAGCCGGCGCTGTCCGGTGACACATTGGAATCTGCGGCGTGGCCCACGCGGGGGGCGCCAACGTCGCCGTGCACCGGCCGGACGGTTCCCGGGTCTGGTGGGGGCGCCGCCAGGGGCCGGCCGCCGCTCCGTAGCGCAGGAATACGACCCTCGCCCGATTGTCGTGCCCATCGCACGGACGTACCCTGTTTTTGGATGCCGTCCTCGAGGGGTCATGCCAAACTAAACATCCCTTGCACGCCGCTCCGGGCGGGCCTGACGGTCGAACCTGGAGGCGAGCAGACGGCAAATCAGATTGGGGGGATACGGAATGAGAACCATCACGCGGCGTGAGCTCCTGTGGCAGGGCGGAATCGCGGTGGGCGGTCTGGTCGCCGCGCCATTGATCCGTCTCGCGCCCGCAGACGCCGCGATCGCCGGCGGGACGCTGACCAAACTGACCAACGCGCACTGGGGCCTGTTCAACGCGGAGGTGGTCGGCGGCCGGCTCATGCGGACGTTGCCGTTCGCGAAAGATCCGCACCCCAACCCCATGGTCACGGTTATGCCGGACCTGCTGTACACCTCGAATCGCGTGAAGTACCCGATGATCCGGGAGGGGTTCTATCGGAATCGGTCACGTAGTGACACCGCCGGGCGCGGCGTCGAACCGTTCGTGCGCGTCTCGTGGGACGAGGCGCTCGGCATCGTGGCGGACGAGTTGCGGCGGGTCAAGATGCAGTACGGCAACCGTGCCATTTTCGGCGGTAGCTACGGGTGGCAGAGTCCCGGCCGGCTGCACGGCGCGAGCCAGGCCATGCAGCGCCTGCTGGTGCTCCTCGGCGGCTATGTGTACTACGTCAACACCTACAGCGCGCCCACGCTGCCGGTGATCAGCCCGCACGTGGTGGGAGACGCGTCGCCGAAAGCGTCGGCGTGGCCGAGCCTCATCAAGAACAGCCAGCTGGTGGTCATGTTCGGATACGATCCGTTCGTCAACGCCGAGGTGCTGTCGGGGGACGGTGGACACCTCGTCATGGACTTCGTGAGGCAGCTGCGCGACGCGAAGATCCCGGTCGTGTCCGTGAACCCGCTCGAGACCGACACGGACCAGTTCCTGAAGCCCCAACACATCGCGATTCGGCCGAACACCGACACCGCGCTCATGCTCGGGCTGGCGCACGTGCTCTACACCGAGAACCTCCACGACAGGGCGTTCCTGGACAAGTACACGGTCGGGTTCGACAAGTTCGCCGACTACCTGAGCGGCAAGGCTGACGGGCAGCCGAAGTCGCCGGAATGGGCCGCGCCGATCACCGACGTACCGGTCGAGACGATCCGCGCGCTCGCGCGCCGCATGGCGAAGTCCCGCACGGTGCTGATGGGCGGCTATCCGCTGCAGCGGGCGGTCCACGGAGAACAGCCGGTGTGGATGATGATCACGCTGTCCGCGATGCTGGGCCAGCTCGGGCTGCCGGGCGGCGGCGTGCAGATCGACTTTCCGTCCCGGGTGGGGGCGCCGCTCGGGACCGCCCCCGCCGTCCCAGGGTTGACCACTGGCACGAACCCGGTCAAGGATTTCGTCCCCGTCAATATGTGGACGGACATGCTGCTCAACCCCGGTAAGACGATCGACTACGACGGGCAGAAGGTCACGTATCCGGACATCAAGTTGGTGTATTGGGCGGGAGGCAACCCGTTCCATCACGCCCAGAACGTCAACCGGGTCGTGCAAGCGTGGCAGCGCCCCGAGGTGACGATCGTCCACGAGTACGCGTGGACGGCGACGGCGAAGCACGCCGACATTGTGCTCCCGGCGACGACCACGCTCGAGCGCAACGATATCGTGGGCACGAGCCGGTTCATCGCGGCGATGCCGCAGATCGTGCCGCCGCTGTTCGAGGCGCGCGACGACTTCGACATCTGTGCCGCGCTCGCCGGGCGCCTGGGCGTCGGCGCCCAGTACACGGAAGGCAAGGAGGACGAGATGGCGTGGCTGCGCCAGTTCTACGCGACGGCCCAGCAGCAGGCGAAGGCCCGCGGGCTCGCGATGCCGGAATTCGACGCGTTCTGGCAGCAAGGATACCTGGAGTTCTCGGTGACGGATGCGGCGAACCAGCTGGTGGGATACGCGGAGTTCCGCGCCGACCCGGTCAACCATCCGCTCGGCACCCCGTCGGGGAAGATCGAGATCTACTCCGAGGCGATCGCGGGGTTCAAGTACGACGACTGCCCGCCCCACCCGACCTGGCTCGCGCCGGACGAGTGGCTCGGGAGCGAGAAGACGGCGCGCTACCCGCTGCATCTACTGTCGCCCCATCCGAAGGACCGACTGCACTCGCAGCTGGATCAGACCCGTCTCCGGGAGCGGTACGAAGTCGCCGAGCGCGAGCCGATTTGGATCAATCCGTCGGACGCGGCGGCCCGCGGGATCGCCAACGGCGACGTCGTGCGGGTGTTCAACAACCGGGGGCAGACCCTCGCCGGCGCCGTGGTCACCGCGCGGACGCGCCGTGGCGTCGTTGCAATGCACGAGGGTGGGTGGTACGATCCGCTGACCCCCGGGCAACTCGGCACGCTCGATCGCCACGGGAGCATCAACGCCGTGAGCACGGACGCGCCGAACTCGAAGCTGTCGGACGGGAACCCGTCGCACTCCGCGCTGGTGCAGATCGAGAAGTACGTCGGCATGCCGCCAACCATCACGGCGTTCGCGCCGCCGAAGACCGCGGTGGCCTGGCCGCTCAACTACCGCGCCCGGAGGTGGGGCGATGTGGCTCACCCTCGGCGATGAGCGAACCCTGATCAACCTTGATCATGTCCGACAGCTCACCGTCGAGGGGGGATCGTTGACTATTACGTTCTCGGGAGGAGAGAAGGTGGTCATCCGGTCGTTCGCCAGCGAGGCGGACGCCAAGGCGATTCTCAAACACGTGAGCAACGAGTTGATGACGACCGACCTGCCGGTGATTCGGTAGCCTGCCGGCTCCGGGCGGAGGTCGTCGAGCAGGAGCGGGGCGGACCGATCCGGTCCGCCCCGTAGGCGAGCAGGCGAGGAGGAGAATCTCATGGAGACGCCCAGGCAAGGGGTTCGCACGGTCACCGCTCGTTCGGGATTGAGCCGTCGCCGGTTCCTCCGCGGGTTGGGGATCGGCGCGGCCACGGGCGGTGCGTCGCTGCTCGGCGTGCCGGCGGTGCTGACACCGACCGCGGCCGCCCCCGCGCCCGGCGCGCCGCCGGCCGTGCTCGAACCGCCGGCCGGCACCGAGCGGGTGTTGACGAGCGCCGACAGCGAGGGGCTCCTCAACGTCCACGTCAAAGACGGGCGGATCGTCCGGGTGAGCAGCCTCGACTATCCCAACAACGAGGCGTCGCCGATGGGGCTCAACTGGCACCATCGCGTATATGCGTCCGACCGGATCTTGTACCCCATGGTGCGCGTGGGCTGGAAGCCCGGCGGCGGCGACCCCGCGACGCGGGGAGTGCCTCGCTACCGGCGCGTGAGCTGGAGTGAGGCCCTCGACCTCGTCGCCCAGGAGCTCAAGCGCGTGAAGGGGCGGTACGGGAACGAGGCGATCCTCGGCGGCGTGTTCGGCGGATGGCAGTCCGCCGGCAACCTCAACGCCAAGATCGGCCAGATCAGCCGTTTCCTGAGCCTGTACGGCGGGTACACGAGCCTGATCGGCAACAAGAGCTACGCGTGCTGGCAGTGGGGCGCTCCGTACTCCTGGGGGCAGATGTACCCCGACGACTCGATGGCCGACACGCTCGCCAACACGAAGATCTTCATCTTCTGGGCCTCGGATCCGATGGACTCGTGGAAGGTCCGCGCCCCGTCGTACGCTCGGGTCCGGAACTGGATCACGACGATGAAACAGCGGGGTATCAAGCTGATCACGATCGACCCGCTGTACACGCAAACCGCGGAGATCTCGGACGAGTGGATCCCGATCCGCCCCGGCAGCGATTCAGCGCTGATGGCGGCGATCGCGTACGTGATGCTCACCGAGAACCTCTACAGCAAGGACTTTGTGGACAAGTACACGGTCGGCTTCGAGCCGTTCCGCCAGTACGTGATGGGGGAGACGGACAAGCAGCCGAAGACGCCGGAGTGGGCGGCGGCGTTGACCGAGATCCCGGTGGACAAGATCCGCGCGCTCGCCCACGAGTATGCGCAGACGCCCCGCGTGAAGATCTCCTGTGCGCGCGGCATCCAACGCAACGATCACGGCGAGCAGCAGGTGCGGATGCTGATCACGCTGGCCGCGCTCAAAGGCGAATTCGGCCTGCCTGGTGGCGGCCTGTCGTTCGAGCTTCCCGGGTTCGCCGGCGCCGGCGACGCCCGCTTGAAGGGCCGGGGTCCCGCGGGATTCCCGGGCGTCCAGAATCCGGTGACACAGGTGCTGCTGGATCAGCAGTTTGCGCACGCGCTCCTCAACGCCCCGGTCACGCTGCACCACAACGGCAACACGTACCAGTACCCGCAACCGGGGAAGGCGGAGGTGAAGCTGATCTACTGGGTGGGCGGCGCCGCGCTCAACCAACACGACCAGATCAACGAGAACCTTCGTGCGCTGCGGAAGATGGAGACGATCATCGTGCAGGACAGCTGGTGGACGCCCGCGGCGCGGATGGCCGACATCGTCCTGCCGATCAACACCGTGTTCGAGCGCAACGACATCACCCAGTTCTGGCGGTACGTCGTGTACCAGCACAAGGTCATCGAGCCGCTCGGCGAATCGAAGTCGGACTTCGAGGTGTTCACGGCGCTCTCCGCGCGGCTCGGGTTCAAGGACAAGTTCACGATGGGCCTCGAGACCGAGGACCTGTGGCTTCGGAGACTCTACGCGCAGGCCCAGAACCCGATGAGCTACGAACGTTTCCGGGAGGTCGGTTTCTACACGCTGCCGACCGACGAGACGCCGTACGTCGCCTTCGCGGACTTTCGCCAAGATCCGGCCGCGCATCCCCTCAACACGCCATCGGGGCGGATCGAGATCTACTCGCAGCAGATCGCGAAGTACGGCTACGCGGACTGCCCGCCGACGCCGCAGTGGATGGAGCCGTTTGAGTGGCTCGGCAGCGCGAAGGCGAAGCAGTATCCGCTGCACCTCCTGACCAAGCACCCGCGGTGGCGCCGGCACTCGTCGTACGACAACGTGGCGGAGCTCCACGAGTACAGCAAGATCAAGGGGTACGAGCCGGTGTTCATCAATCCCAAGGACGCCGCGGGCCGTGGCATCGAGACCGGCGACGTCGTCCGGGTCTTCAACGACCGCGGACAGGTGCTGGCCGCCGCGTTGGTGACCGAACGGGTGCGCCCGCGGGTCGTGATCCTGCACGAGGGTTCCTGGTACCGACCCGCGGAGCCGGGCAAGCTCGGCAGCTTGGACGTAGGCGGGTGCGCTAACAGCCTGACCGCCCAGCGGGGCACGTCGCAGCTCGCGCAGGGGCCGGTCTGTCACACCGGGCTGGTGCAGATCGAGAAGCATTTCGGCGGGGAGCGTCCGAACGACTACGCGCCGATCCAGCCCACCTAACGCCGGCACATGCGTCCCGGCGACGACCGTGCGCCCCCGAATCCGGGGGCGCACGGCGTTACCGGCCGCGCGGGCGTCTCACGGGCGCGGAAGATGGGCACGCTACTAACGAGCAAATTGACCTGTCCAGGGGACCCGACACATGTCGAAAGTGTCTTCGTCACGTTCCGGGGACGGAGCCCGAGCCGGCGCCGCGAAGCCGGACCGGGCGCTCCTCTTTCTTGCGCGTCTCGCAAACGACCTCGCGGCGGTCCGGTCGCTGCCGACCCTGCTCGAGCGGGTGATGCTGGCGCTCCACGAGGAGACGGGGTTCGACTCGTGCACGATCGCGCTGCTGGACGAGCGCGTGCCGAACGCGTTGACCGTTCGGGCCGCCTCGGGCCTCTGGGCGAAATCGCGGGGCGCGGCGCTGCCCCGAGACAAGGGGTTGCACGGGACCGTCATGGACCGCAAGGTCCCGTTGCTCATCTCGAACCTGTCCCCTGACGGCGGGACGCTCCCGCGTGGGGGGAAGGTCAAGTCAGGCATCTACGCCCCACTGGTCGTCAGCGACCGCGCCATCGGGGTCCTGAGCGCCTACGCCGCCGCCCCGGGCGCGTTCACGGAGGCCGACCTCAGTCTCCTCACGGTGGTCGGGCGCTATCTGGCGGGAGCGGTGGAGGTGGCGCGGCTCAACGAGCAGTTGAAGCAACTCGCGGCGACCGACGCCCTCACGGGCGTGGCCAACCGGCAGAGTTTTCTGGATCGCCTTGGGTCGGAGATCGCTCGCAACCGGCGCACGGGGCGCCAACTCAGCGTCGTGCTGCTCGACATCGACGGGTTTGAGATCATCAACAGCGTGCACGGCCACGCCGCGGGCGACGAGCTGCTCGCCCACGTGGCGGATCTGCTGGTCCGTTACGTGCGCGGCTCCGACATGGTGGCGCGGTGGGGCGGGGACGAGTTCGGCATGCTCCTCCCGGAGACGACGGCCGCCCAGGCGGAGAAGCTGGTCGCGCGGCTCCGTCCGGTGCGGATCACCGTGCCCCACATGCGGGAAGCCGGCTCCTACGCGAGTCTCTCGTGCGGACTCGCGACATGGCCGAAGGACGCGCAGACCCCCGAAGGGCTCCTGCGGGAGGCTGACAACCGGTTGCGCAAGATGAAGCGCCTGTTCGTGAGAAACGGGGTGCGCCAGTCCGGACGACGATAGGGAGGGCGGGGGCGATCCACGCCCCGGCGGAGGCGTTCCTCCGCCGGGGCGTACGTGTGCCTACTGGAGAATGAGGTGACCGGTTGCCCACATTGCCAGCCCCGCGAGTAGAAGCAGCGCAATCAACATGGTTTGTACCCCCTCTCCGCGCGTGATCCACGCACTCATGTTGTCCCCACGGGCCGGCCCGACGGTGCGAAGAACCCGCGCGGATGTCGTGAAGATTCGATGAACGCTGGCTTCCCGTCAAATCAGGTAGAGACCGGATACTCCACCCGGCCGGGGGTTGGTAGCGTGAGACCATGAGGGCGAGCGCGCAGACGGTCGCGCGCCCGCCGAAGGAGGGGAACCATGAGTGAATCATCCGAGCGGACCGACGCGAAGGCACCGCGGGGCCGGGTACGCCGCCGGGAGTTCCTGAGGGGTGTCGGTGCCGCGGCGGCGAGTACGTCATTGCTGGGAGCCGCGCTCCAGCCTCGGCCTGCGGCGGCGGCCGCCATGCCTGCGGCGTCGCCACTGGAACCGCCCGCCGGGACCGAGCGGGTCCTCGCGAGCGCCGACAACGAGGGGCTGATCGACGTGCACGTGCTGAACGGGCGCATCACCCGGGTCAGCAGCCTCGACTACCCCAACAACGTGGCGTCGCCGATGGCGTTGAACTGGCACCACCGCACATACGCGCCGGATCGGATCCTGTACCCGATGGTACGGGCGGACTGGAAGCCCGGCGCGGGCGGCAATCGCGCGACCCGGGGGGTGCCGCGCTATCGGAGGGTGAGCTGGGACGAAGCGCTGGACCTCGTGGCGCAGGAACTCAAGCGTGTCAAGACGCGCTACGGCAACGAGGGGATCTTCGGCGGCATGATCGGCGGGTGGTCTACGACCGGGCTGTTGAACACCAAGACAGGCCAGCTCAGCCGCTTCTTGAGCCTCTACGGCGGGTACACGAACCGCATCGGCAACAAGAGTTACGCCGCGTGGCAGTGGGCGGCGCCGTACTCCTGGGGCGTGATCTTTCCCGACGATTCGTGGGCGGACACGGTTGCCAACAGCAACCTGGTGATCGTGTGGGGCAGCGACCCGATGAACGTCCAGAAGGTCGTCGGGCCGCTGCAGGGCCGCACGTACGAGTGGATCGCCGCGTTCAAGCAGCGGGGCGGGAAGCTCATCACGATCGACCCCGTCTACACCGAGACCGCCGAGGTGTCTCAGCAGTGGATCCCGATCCGACCCGGCACCGACTCGGCGCTGATCGCAGCCATGGCGTATGTGATGCTCACCGAAAACCTCTACAACAAGGGGTTCATCGACACGTACACGGTCGGATTCGAGCCGTTCCGGCAGTACGTGATGGGGGAGACGGACAAGCAGCCGAAGACGCCGGAGTGGGCGGCGGCGCTGACGGATATCCCCGCGGAGCGGATCCGGGCCCTCGCGCACGAATACGCGGGCACCTCCCGCGTGAAGATCACGACGGGGTTCGGGATCCAGCGGCAAGATCACGGCGAGCAGCAGGTGCGGATGCTCATCACGCTGGCCGCCCTGAAAGGCGAGTTCGGGCTCCCGGGCGGCGGGCTCACCGCGTCGATCCCGGGCTTCGGATCGGCCGGCGACGCGCGCATCAAGGGCCGGGGCCCCGCGGGATTCCCCGGGGTGCAGAATCCGGTGACGCAGATCGTGCTGGACCAGCAGTTCGCGAACGCGGTCCTGAACGCGCCGGTGACGCTGCATCACAACGGCAACACCTACCAGTATCCGCAGCCGGGGAAGTCGGAGATCAAGCTCATCTACTGGGTCGGGGGCTCCACGCTCAACCAACACGACGAGGTCAACCGAAACCTCCAGGCGTTCCGCAAGATGGAGACGATCATCGTGCAGGACAGTTGGTGGACGCCGATGGCGCGGCACGCGGACATCGTGCTGCCGATCAACACGCTCCTTGAACGCGACGACATCAGCCAGACGTGGCGGTACGTGGTCTACCAGCACAAGGCGATCGAGTCGCTCGGGGAATCCCGATCCGACTTTGACGTGTTTCGGGACCTGTCGGCGCGACTCGGGTTCAAGGATAGGTTCACGATGGGCCTCGACACCGCGGACCAGTGGCTGCGGAAGATCTACGCGTCCGCCCAGATTCCGATGAGCTACGAGCGGTTCAAAGAGGTCGGCTACTACATGTTGCCGATTGACGAGACCCCGTACGTGGGCTTCGCGGCCTTTCGCAAGGACCCGAACGCGAACCCACTCAACACGCCGTCTGGGAAGCTCGAGATCTACTCGGCGGCGATCGCGAAGCTCGGCTATACGGATTGTCCGCCCACGCCCCAGTGGATGGAGCCGTTTGAGTGGCTCGGCAGCCCGAAGGCGGCAACGTACCCGTTCCACCTGATCACCAAACACCCGATCTGGCGGCGGCACTCATCCTACGACAACGTGCAGGAGCTCCATCAGTACAGCAAGGTCAAGGGGTACGAGCCGGTGGTCATCAATCCCACGGACGCGGCGGCCCGCGGGATCACGACCGGGGACGTGGTGCGGGTGTTCAACGATCGGGGACAGGTCCTGGCCGCGGCGGTGGTCTCGGAGCGCGTGCGCGCACGCGTGGCGTTGCTCCACGAGGGTGCGTGGTATACACCGGCCGAGCCGGGCAAGATCGGCAGCCTCGATCGCGGCGGCTGCACCAACGTCCTGACATCGCAGCGTGGGACGTCCCAGTTGGCGCAGGGGCCGGTGGCGTATACGAACCTCGTCCAGATCGAGAAGCACTACGGGGGCGAGCGCCCGAACGACTACGCGCCGATCCAAGGCGCGTAGGGCGCCGCCTCTAAGCGTGCGGGTGCCCCCGGCGACCGGGGGCACCCGCGTTGGCGACACACGCGTGCGGTCAGCGTGAGGCATCCGAGGAGCGGGCATCTCGGCTCGGCGGTCTGACGTCACGGCCGCCTTCACAGGACATTCATCCGATATTCATCGCCTCTGTGACAGTCCTTCAAGGGCGTCGTGTACCCTCAGAGTGTCAGCAGCCCGTCGCCGGTCCGACACCGGGGCCGCACGGGAAGCGGACGACGCATCAATCGGAGGTGATCGGGATGACGTTAGGCACGCTGGTGAAGGCACGGGTGTTACGACTCGTGATCATGGGAGCGGCATGTGTGGTGTTGAGCGGGCTGCCGGCGTACGCCGAGTCGCCGAGGTACCAACCGAACTATCCGGCCCACACGACCAACTGGGGCGGCCGGTACCAGGATCAGGGCAGGGGATGCACCGCATCTTCGGCGCGCGATGGCCGTTGGGGGTCCGCCCGGCAACAGGACCGTTCGTGTACCCAAGGCCGACAGAACCGTGGCGGTTACGGCAACGGTTACGGCTACGGCAACGGCTACGGCCAATCTGACCAGTCGCAACCGTTCGATTCCGGCGCCTTGCCGCGGCGTGGGCCGGAGGACGGGAACAGTCCACACTGACGGGCACGATCGGGGCAACTCCGTAGAAGGCGCGGGGGTGTGGGTGGCCGCGCCCCCGCGCCGTCTTCGCTCGGATCTCGCTCGAGTCGCCGGCAGAGGCGGCGGAGGCGTGAGGTTGATTGTGTGGCTCATTTGTGGCACACTAATAGCGAACGAACCGCACAATTGATCCTCATCGGGAGGATGGCCGCCGATGCCACAGTCCGTGGCACTTCGCCGAGCCGAGGCAGACCTGGAGCGCCGCCTCGCGACACATCGTACGCTCAACCGACTCCTTGAGCGTGGCAGCGCCGAGGGGATCCGGGTGTTTGTGGTCGAGATCAGCGAGTTCTTCACCGCACTCGGGAAGCAGGCGGGCCTCCGGCCGGACACGGGTCTGGTCGTTGCCGGGGCCGTGGTGCAGGACGCGTTCGCGCCGTTTCTGTGCTACCAGCGGGGGCATCGGCGCGAGGCGACCCGCCTCCTGATGATCAAGTGGCGGTTCTACCGTGGCGATCCCGTCGCGGCGGTTCCCACTCGTACGCACTGTCGGCCCGGTCCCGCGGACGATGGGACGCTCCGGATGTTTTCCGCCACGGTGTCCGGGGTCCTCATCGCCCAGGCCAAGGTGTCGCGGGGGCCAGCCCTGCTCGCCGAGCTCCTCGGCGGGCTCGGAATGAGCCACGACGAATTCGGCCCTGTGCTCGAGGTGTCGGGCGAGACGATCCGTCGATGGTCGCACGGCACGGGGTCCATCCCGGAGGCGAAGCTGGCCAAGCTCGACAGCGCCGCGGACGCCCTCAAGCGGTTGGTCGCGCTCTTCCGTCCCGAGCGGCTTCCGGAAGTGATCCGCCGCCCCGCCGAAGTGTTCAGTGGGGAGCGCGCGATCGACTGGATCCGGCGGGGGCGGATTGCGGACGTCGCAGATCGGTACGATCTCGCCCTGTCGTATCAGGCATGACCGCCGCGCGGCTCATGCCGCACACCCACAACGTCTACCGGGTGCTGGCGCGCCGGCACACGATGTCGGAGGATGCGTCGTACAGTCAGACCAGGCGCGACAACCGGTGGAACACTCCGGACTTCCCCGCGCTGTATGCGTGTTGTAGCCTGGCGGTCGCCCGGTCGGTGGCCAACGATCTCTTCAGCCGCTCCGGCGTGGTCCTCGAAGATCTGCAGCCGGACGCCCTCCCGGTGTTGCACGAGCTCGGCTGGCGCGGTGAGCTGGTGGATGCGGCGACCCCCGCAGGCCTCGCGACGGCAGGGCTGCCATCGGCGTACCCCACCGGGGTGACCAAAGCAGACACCCAGCGGGCGGCCAGCACGTGGCATGCGGCGGCGTTCGAAGGCGTCGTCTGCCGCAGCGCGTCGCTTGCGCGTCTCGGATTCGCACAGTGGACGCAGCCCCACGAACCCTGGGGCGAGGTCGCGATCTTCACCCGCAACGCGAAGCGGCCGGTGCGCCGTGAGCGCACCTGGATAGATCTCGCCTGGCTCCGGGCGCCGTCCACAGAGGTCTCTTGACCCGTTCCTTCCACCGGCGCATCATTTCACTTGTGAGGGATGCGGGGTGACCATGCGCCAGGCAGTGCTTCGGGCTCCCTACGATCTGACGTTGGAGCACGTGCCCGTGCCGGTTCCGGCGCCTGGCGAGGTCGTCGTGCGCGTGCGCGCCGCGCTGACGTGCGGCACCGATCTCAAGACCTACCGCCGGGGGCATCCCCGGGTTCCCTTCGGACCCTTCGGGCACGAGGCTGCGGGGGACATCGCCGCCGTCGGCGACGGGGTCGGGGGATTCACCGTGGGGCAGGCCGTTGTCTTCATGCCGACCGCGCCGTGCGGAGAGTGTGGTCCCTGCCGGCGCGGCAGCGAAAACCTCTGCGAAACGCTGTTCGACGACATGGCCGTCGGGGCGTACGGCGACCAGATGCGCGTGCCCCGGCGCATCGTCCGCCGGCATCTTTTTGCGAAACCGGAGATGCTCTCCTACGTCGAGGCGGCTTTTCTCGAGCCGCTCGCCTGCGTCGTGCACGGCTGGCGGCGTTTAGGCCGATTCTCCGGTGGACGCGTCGCCGTCGTCGGGCTCGGTCCGATCGGGCTCCTGCACATTCGGGAAGCGAGCCGCCGCGGCCTGGAGGTGGCTGCCGTGGGACGGCGGGCCGCCGCACGGGAGCAGGCTGTGCGGGCGGGGGCCGCGCATACGATCGACGCTCGCGCGGACGACCCCGGTCAGGCGCTCCGGGCGCTGTGGGGCGACGGCCCCGACGTGCTCATCGAGTGCACGGGATCGCCCGACATCTGGACGGCGGCGCCTCGGTGGGTGGCCGGCGGGGGCCGGGTGCTGCTGTTCGGGGGACTGCCCGGCGGCACCACCCCCGAGTTCGACGCCACGCGTCTTCACTACGGTGAGGTCGACTTGATCGCCACGTTCCACTACGGCACGGACGACGTGCACGCGGCGCTCGGGTTGTTGTCGTCGGGGACGTTCCGGCCGCGCGACTTGATCAGCGAGACGCGCCCGCTCGATGGCATCGTCCAGGTCTTTCACGATCTCGACCGCGGCGTCGGCGCCAAGTACGCCGTCCTTCCGGAGGGCTCCACGTGGGCGTAACGCGACCGGCCACGACCATCGCGGCGATCTACCACGGACCCGGCGATCTGCGTCTCGAGGAGGTCGCGGTACCCCCGCTCGGACGAGGCGACATGCTGATCCGCGTCAAGGCGTGCGGCCTGTGCCCCGGCGAGATTATGGATTGGTACATGATGCGGAAGGCCCCGGTGCCGCTCGGCCACGAGCCCGTCGGCGAAGTCATCGACGTCGGCGACGACGTCGCGTTCCGACCGGGGGACCGTGTGTCCGTGCACCATCACGCGCCGTGCCTGACGTGCCGGCGGTGTCGGCGCGGCGACTTCGTTCACTGTGCGACCTGGCGGCCGCGGCGTTTGGTGCCCGGCGGTCTCGCGACGTATGCGGTCGTGCAGTCACCCGCCGTGGCGGGTGACGCCCTGCGCGTACCCGATGACCTGTCTGACGACGCCGCGACGTTTGTAGAACCGCTGGCGTGCGTGGTGAAGTCGATTCGCCGTGCCCGGGTGCAGGACGGGGACCGCGTGTTGGTGGTCGGTTTGGGCCTGATGGGGTTGCTGCACCTGCAGGCCCTCCGGGCCCTCGTGCGTCCCGGCCAGCTCCTGGCCGCCGATCGCGTGCCGGAACGCCTCGCGCACGGCGCCCGGGCCGCGGATGCGGTGATCGATACCTCGCAGACCGGACTCGACGAGGGAGTAGCCCACCTGACGGACGGCGAGGGCGCCGACGTTGTGATCGTGTGCCCCGGCACCGTCGACGCCCTCGAGGCGGGACGCCGCGCGGTCGCGCCAGGAGGCACCCTCGCGGTGTTTGCTCCCACGCCGCCGGACGGCCGCTGGCCGCTCCCCGTGCACGATCTGTTCTTTCGGGAGACGACGATCGTTCCGTCCTACTCGGCCGGCCCGAATGACACGCGGGAGGCGATGCGGCTACTCGCGGACGGCCTGCCGGTCGAACGCTTGATCACGCACCGGTTGCCGCTGGAAGACATCGGGCGCGGCTACGCTCTCGTGCGCACCGGCGGCGCGGCTCTCAAGGTCGTGGTGCACCCGTAAGAGGTAAGGGAGAGGGCGAGAAAGGCCTGGCGGTCAACGGCGCGCGAGCTCGTCCTCCTCGAGACGGTGCAGTTTCTGGAGCAAGTCCTTGGAAGGGATGACGCATAGAAATCCGAACGGCTCCTCGCCGATCGTTTTGAACTGATGCTGCTCGTTCGGCGGGACGTAGATGGCGTCGCCCGGCCGGACCTCCTGCACGTCCCGCCCCAACTGCGCCTGCGCGCGGCCTCGAAGGACGACGATGCCGTGATCGTGGGCGTGCTGCTCCAACGACGACTGCCCGTTCGGCGGGATCTCGAAGTAGCGAATCGCAAAATGCGGCGCGCCCTCGTTGGGCCCGACGATGACCGCGCGGCAACCTCCTTCGGTGGCCCCGCCGCCCCGATAGGGCTCGACATCCACCCCGTCCCACAGGAAGTTGCCGTTCTGGCCGGTCTGCTTGTGAATCGTCCCCATTGCGTTTCCCCTGATCCTACGTGAGGCTCGGGACCGCCCTACCGCGCGGATCGGAAAGTTGTTCCGCCACGGTACGACCAAACCCTACCTTTCGCAGGCGCCGGCTCGGATCACCTGCATTGTCCTGCGCAGGTCTTGATCCGTTCGCGCCCCGGGCACGTCTTGGTAGGGCACGACCCGCCGTCGGTCGGCGCGGCCGTTCCCTACTGGACGAGTGGCTGGCCAGGTCTTGCGCTCTCTGTCGCCCGGCACGGCCGTTCCCGGCGGCAATCCGAACGATCCTGTGTACCACGAAAGGGCCGGCCACGGCGGCGCTGCAGAATGCGAGAACATTGTCGCGAAAACCCGACAGGTGCGCGATCATGGACATCCGCCACCGAGCTGCTGGTGCGGTAGGAACTCACCATCGCCCCGAAGGTTTTGCGGCGACGTGCAAGATCCCCGCCGACGCGTTACCAGTCTCGCTCCTGGTCATCGAGAGCAGGACGCAATTTCAGCTCCGCTCCCGAAATGTGCTTTCAGGGCGATTAACTCTTGGGAATGGTCACGTGGAAGAGGGCCGGTTCTCCGTTCACCACGACTTTCACCGTGTAGGATCCCGGCGCCATGGACACGTTGTTCCCGTAGTGCCAGTCGGACGTGCCCTCTTTGACACCGTACATCATGGCGATTGGGACGACCTGGCTCGCCTTGGTGGCTTCGTTCGTGACCGTAATCTGGCACGTCGCATCGGTGGTGACCTTGCCCGTGGCGAGGCTGGCCACGTGGACCTCCAGATGGCGCGTATCTGTCGTCATCGCCCCCGTTTGGCCGATCATGGCGCCCCCCGACATCGCCATGGCGCCGCCCACCATGATCTCGCCCGTCGTGGGGTGCATCTTGGCGGCGTCGGCCTTCGAATACATGGTTTCCATCGGACCGATCTGCAGCATCAAGCGAAAGTGCGCAGTTTTTCCGGTTTGCGTGATCGGCGCGCCGCCCATCGACATTGCGGCAAGGCCGTTCGTGGGCCCCAGCGCAAGGAGCAGCAACACAGCGAGACTTCCCAGCCAGCATCGTGCCATTTCCACATCACCTCCCAGGGATCGGGAAACGCAGCGCTCCCGTCTTGTGACCGTTCACAAGCTTAGAGTATAAACTGACTAGTCAGTTTGTCAATCCGACCGAGGTCGGAGGGTGCACCCTCAGCGCGACGCAGCCACAAGGCGGAGTCCACTTTTGGAACGACGACGGCTTTCTCGGCTACGCGTTACCTGCGAGGCGTGTGTACAGCCAGGCGAACAGCGAGAACCCGATGAACGCGTCGACGAATCCATAGACGAGGCCTACGATACTTCCAAGCAGACTCACATGATAGCCAGGGTACACACTCTCCATCGCTTTCAAGAATGCTCCAGCATATCCGGTGGGAACCGAGATAAGCGTGACGACAAGCATCGCCGCACCCCATAGGATCCCTCCGGCTAAGCCGAAACGGCTCGCCTTGAACGTCATCATCGCGTCCTCCTCTCCAGTTGACGATCTCCCCAGAACGGTCTAACAATGGTTTTCCCAGGAGTGGCCCTCGCTACGTATCGGGTCGAGTTGACATCCGGCGCACGCGATCTTGCATCGTCTGGGCCAGCGCTGCACGCAAGCCACGGAACACGCCCACCGGGTGTCGCCCTGCCGAAGAGAGCTCGGGATATCGCCGAAGAGCGCCGTGCCGCGTCGGCTGGCGCATCCTAGGGAGGACCCACGATCATAACGACCGGGTAGTATGGTCCGGCGTCGCTCAGGGCGGATATGTGCTCTTCCACCGTGCTGGCGGCGGGAATCCTGAGCCTCGCGACCAACCGCGGTGCGACCGGCTGCACAATCGCCAGATCTTCTAGCGTGCCGTTGACCACGATGGTTGCCGCCGCGGGCCCGCCGTCGGCGTGGGCAACAAGCGCCACGACGTTGGGATCAGGTCCGGGATTGGTTAACCCACCCGAGCCCTTGCTCTCCTCTCCCCCGGCCGGATGTCGTTCCAGCGAGTCGGACCGACCGATTGAAATTTGCCTGAGGCTTGGCTTATAGTATAAACTGACTGGTCAGTTTTGCAAGCGCGGAGACTCTGGAGGTGCGATGGTGCCCCGCATATCTTTGAGTGCGCGCACCGAACGCCGGCAACAGATCCTGGACGCGGCTTGGCGATGCGCGAGCCACAAAGGGTTTCGCGCGATGTCGGTGGATGAGATCTGTGCCGAGGCAGGGATGAGTAAAGGCGCGTTCTACGGGTATTTCGAGAGTAAGCAGGCGTTGCTGCTGGCGCTCCTCGCGGAGGACGCGGAGACGCTTGACCGGATCGTCGAGCGGCTTGAGGCGGAGTCCGTCCGGAGTGTCGACCGGCTCCGGCGCTTCGTCCGTGCCATGCTGGAGCGGGGAGATGATCCCGCCCGCGTGCAAGTCCGAGCCGACCTGTGGGCCGAAATGCTCACGGACAGGGCCGTGCGCGAGCGATTCACCGCCACGGTCCGGCATCGCCGCACCGTCCTGCGCGCCTGGATCGAGCGAGCCATCGCCGACGGCGAGGTGGTGGACATCCCTGCGAATGCATTCGCAGCGGTCCTGCTGGCCTTGGGTGACGGTCTGGGCCTACACGCCGGACTGGATCCCACCGGATTCCGCTGGGCGAACATCAGGAAGGCCGTGGGAACGATGCTGGAGCGGTTGGCAGGACATGATTGACCATCGCACGGTCGCGGCCAAATCGGGGATCGGCTCCTTGCACTTTCCGGACCGCCCGATCCTGCGAGCGTACGATTGGCTGCGTGGGGCCCCCGCGGGGCTCTTCGCGCTCGCGGTGGCGATCGGCGCGGGGGCTGGGTTGGGGGCGATCGCGTTTCGGTTACTCATTCTTGAGTTTACGAGAATCTTCACCGGGACAGCCGACTACAGCGCGGTGGGCCCTGCGTCCCACCCGTGGCTCCCACAACTGGGGCCATGGTTTGTTGTGGTCGCTGCCGTCGTCGGTGGGCTCATCTACGGCCCGCTGATCGAGCGGTTCGCGAGCGAGGCACGAGGGCACGGCGTGCCGGAAGTCATGCTGGCCGTGGCGGAGCGCGGCGGGCGGATCCGGCCGCGCGTGGCGGTGGTCAAGGCGCTTGCGTCTGCGCTGTGCATCGGGTCCGGTGGATCGGTAGGCCGCGAAGGCCCGATCGTGCAGATCGGCTCTGCCCTGGGGTCCACGCTTGGGCAGGTCGTGCGTGTGTCGGAATCCCGGTTGCGCCTCCTGGTGGCCTGCGGCGCTGCGGGCGGCATCTCCGCCACATTCAATGCGCCCATCGCCGGGGTGTTCTTCGGACTCGAGCTCATCCTGCGGGACTTCGAAGTCGAGTCGTTCGGCGCGGTGGTCGTGGCCTCGGTGGTCGCGGACATCATTGGCCGGGCCGCGTTTGGCACGCATCCGTTCCTCGTGCTCCCCGCGTTCAAGCTTAGTTCTCCGTGGGAGTATTTGATCTACGCGGGGCTGGGGGCCCTGGCGGCGGTCGTTGGCGTGGCGTTCATCCGCGTGCTGTACGGGACGGAGGATCTCTGCGACCGCCTCTGGCGAGGTCCTGGATGGCTCCGCCCGGGGGTGGGCGGTCTCGTGCTCGGGCTGCTGCTGGTCGTGTTGCCGCAGATGTACGGGGTCGGGTACCCGGTGCTGGAGCGCGCCATCCGAGGGGAGTACATGCTGGGGTTTCTCGCACTCCTGTTGGTCGGCAAGATGGTCGCGACGAGCCTGACCATCGGCATCGGCGGATCCGGGGGTGTGTTCGCGCCGTCGCTGTTCATGGGCGCCATGCTCGGCACCGCGTACGGAGACCTGATGCATCAAGTCCTTCCCGGGATCGCCGGTCCGGCGGGGGCGTACGGCCTCATTGGGATGGGCGCGGTGTTTGCCGGCGCCGCCCAGGCGCCGATCACGGCCATCATCATGATCTTTGAACTCACCGGCGATTACCAGATCATCCTCCCGCTGATGTTCGCCGTGGTGCTCGCGACCGGCGTGAGCCGGGTTCTCACGAACGAGAGCATCTACACGTTGAAGCTGCGCCGTCGGGGCATCGACATCCGACGCGGGCGGGCGGCCAACCTCATGGAGGTGCTGACGGTTGGGAGCGCCATGAGGCCGGTGCCGGCCGCGTTGCCGGAGCAGATGGCGCTCGGCGAGGTGATCGCGCGGTTCACCAACGACAGTTGGGATGCGCTGCCGGTCGTCGATGCGGCGGGCGCGTTCCGCGGGACCGTGACATTTCGGCAGGTCGAGCAGGCGATGCGCGACAACGCGCTCGACGCCGTGGCCGGTGAGCTCGCGCAGGACACGCCAACGCTCACGCCGGTCCAGACGCTCGAGCAGGCGCTACAGCTCACCTTGCGCCACGGTGACGACGGGCTGCCCGTGCTCGATCGTGACAGCCGCCGGCTGATCGGGTGGCTGACACATCGGGACATTCTGAGCGCGTATTATGCACGTCTGGAGCGGACGATCTCCGAGGCGAAGCGCAAGGGGACGCCGATCAAGGCGCAAGACCTGGAAGCCGCGCGCGCGCCGGCCGGCGACCTCTCGGCATCCCTGCGCGACTATCGGATTGTCGATCTCGAGCTCCGGGGCGGCGAGGTACTCGCGGGCCGGCGCATTGCGGATGTGCCCTGGCCACCGTCGTCGCTCGTGCTGGCTGTCCGCCGAGGCGGGTCGAGTTTTGTTCCGGACGGCCAAACGGAGCTTCGTCGCGGCGATCGGCTGTCGATCTTGGTGCCGGTCTCGCAGGCGAAGGACGTGGATGCGTTGATCGGCACCCTCGCGGAGTCAACCGGTCGCGTCGGGGATCGCTGCGCCGAGACCTCGCGACGCGACCCTGCCGCGGTTGACCAGTGGCCCCCGACGGCGACAGCCGGAACGGTCGTGCTCGAGCCTGTGATCGCGCCGGGATCGCGCGTCGCCGGGCGAATGCTGCGGGACGTGAACCTTGGGGCGGGGGTATTGATTATGGCGATCCACCGGGGCCGGACGATCATTGTGCCGCGCGGGGATTCGTACCTGGTCGCCGGCGATCGCGTCACGATTCTCGCGCGCTCCGATCACGCGCGGGAAGTGTTGGAGCGGCTTCGTTGAACCGCCAGTACCGCTGCGAGCGTCGCACGGCGAGACGAGAATGCGCGGATGCGCGTCGCGCCATAGACGTGTCGCCGCGCGATGACGATGCTGACCGTCCACTCGCCGCCGGGCATCGAGAGCTTACTCCCGAGGCGCGCGGGAGTACCGGTCGGACGCATCGACGCGCTGGGCGCCACGTCGCCACGACCAAGTGCGTCGCCAGCGTTCGTCCGTTGAGAACAACCACACGTGTATGGACAGTCGGAATCCTGCAAAGGACGGCACGCGCGGCTCTCCCCATGAGTGTGCACTATGTTGGAACTACGAGCGTTCGGTAACCATCTATGGATCGTGGACGGTCCGAATGTCCGCGACTTCGGTGTCGTCTTCACGACCCGCATGGCGATCGTGAAGCTCTCCGACGGTTCGTTATGGGTAAGTTCTCCTGTGCCCGTGTCCTTCGATACGCTCAACCAGATCGTGGCGTTGGGTCCTGTTAGATATCTTGTTGCCGCGACCCCGAGGCACGTCTGGCGGCTGGCGGGGTGGCACACGCTATTTCCGCATGCCCAGTTGTGGGCACCGCGAACTACCCCCCTGACGTTGAACAGAGGGCACCTGCCGTTCACGGGCATTTTGACGGACACGCCGTATCACGGTTGGGCGGGCGACTTCGATCAACTCGCGTTCAAAGGCAACCCTCTCATGGAAGAAATCCTCTTCTTTCATCGCGAGTCCCGCACGGTCATCCTGGACGATTTGATCCAAAATCATCCGATCGTGGAGGGCCAAGGCCTTCGCAACGCGCTGTTCAAACTCGCTGGTGTTGCATATCCGCACGGCGGCGTTCCGATCGACGTCAGGCTGTCCTTCATCAATCGAGATCTCGCACGACGATCGCTTGAAACGCTGCTTTCATGGGATTTCGACAAGCTCATCATCGGGCACGGCGTCTGCGTAGGGAAAGAGGCGAAGCCATTTGTACAGCGGGCCTTTCGGTGGCTCGTGGCGCCGACTCGTAAGTGAACGTCCTGGAAGACGTCTCGCGAAGGGTCCGTCGAGTGACCAGGCCGAACGCCAGCGCGATCGCCACGTATGATCGAGTGAGCCGCTGGTATGACGTGTTCACCCGCCTTGAGGAGATGTCCCGGAACGCGGCGCTGCACCGGCTCGGGGTAAAAGAACGTGAGAACGTCCTTGAGATCGGCTTTGGCACCGGGCACGGCATCCTGGCCCTGGCGCGACCCGTCGGCTCCTATGAATGGCACCACCGGACGTCCTCCCGCCTACAGGGACTGCCGGCCGATCCATGCGCAAGCCGCCATCGAAGATGGCGGCTTCCGAATTAATGACGCGACGAGGATTTCCTTGTGGAGCCTTCCGGGCGAGATCGTCCTGGCGGACAAGTAGGTTTGTCGTACCGCCGGCAACTGCACGGGTGGATATTGTTCCAGTACGGCGTCGCCTCGGTGGGTTCAGCCGGGCAGCATCTCCTTGATTTGCCTGAGCGCGCCCTCGAACGCCTCGGCCGTGCGTGCGACGTCCTCCGGGCCGTGCGCGATGCTGAGGAACCCACCCATCGCAAACACGTGCACCCCCCTCATCAGCATCGCCACGGTGAGCGGGGCGAAGAGCGGCAGGCCTCGCTGCTTCTTGAGGGTGTCAGGTGGAAGGGCCAACGCACTCCCCGGAGCGCCGGGTGAGATCGCGGGGTCGAACGCCAGGTGGAACCCCGACGACAGGCCGTACGCCGCGCCGTGCACGCCGAGCTTCGCCATCACGGCGTTGAGCTCGGCTCGGAGCGCGGCCGCGGTCCGGTCGCACTGGGCCTGGGCCCGCCCGTCGCGAATCAGGTCGAGGCACGCGACGCCGGACGACGCCGACAGCGGGTTCGCGTTGTAGGTTCCGGGATGCTGAATCTTTTTCCGGTTGCTCCCGGGGAGGCCGATCGGCTCGAGGAGGTCGCGCCGCCCAGCCACCGCACCACCGGGGAGCCCGCCCGCGAGGATTTTGGCCATGGTGACGAGGTCGGCCGTGACCCCGGAGGTCTGCTGGATGCCGCCCGGGGCCACCCGGAAACCGCTAATCACCTCGTCGAAGACGAGATACACTTGGTGCTTGGTAGTAAGCTGCCGGAGGTCCTGGAGGAAGCCCGGCGACAGGGGAACGGTGCCCCAGGATGCGCCGCTCGGCTCGAGGATGACCGCGGCGATGTCGGGGTCTGCGGCGAGCGTCGCCTCGACCACTGCCGCGTCCGGCGGAAGTACGATCGTCTGGCTCGCCACCGCGGCAGGCACACCCTGGGGGAGGCCGTCCCACGGCGGCGACTGGCCCGGCATCACCGCGTCGTGCCAGCCGTGGAAGTGCCCACGGAACTTGACGATCTTCGACCGTCCCGTCGCCGCCCGCGCGACCCGCAGCGCGAGCAGCGTCGCCTCCGTGCCCGAGCTTGTGAAGCGTACGAGCTCGGCGCCGGGGACCATCGCCCGGATGCGCTCCGCCCACTCGATCTCGAGCACGTGGTTGGCGCCGTGGTGCGTTCCGAACCCGATCTGGCGGCGTACCGCCTCGACGATCGCGGGGTGGGCGTGTCCGAGGATCATCGCGCCGTGTCCCATCGCGTAGTCGACGTACTCGTGTCCATCCAGGTCCCACTTGCGCGCGCCCTGCGCGCGCGCGATGTACGGGAGGAACGGCGCGAGCGCCCGCGTGTCGTGCGTCAGGCCGCCCGGGAGGACGCCGGTCGCTCGCTCGAACGCTTCGCGCGATCGAGGATGTGCCTCCACATACGCGGTCATGAGATCACTTGCAGTGGTCTGCGTCTCGGGCACGGCGCCTGCTCCTTGTGACTGACATCCGCCGAACGAGGAAGTATTTGTCTTCCCCGCCGCGAAACTCCTGTACCGGGCTCTGGACGAGATGGGGGGAGGGTGGCGTGGACTACGCGGGGCTGTTTCGGCTGGACGGAAAGGTCGCTCTGGTCATCGGCGGTGGGTCCGGCATCGGCCAGGCGGCGGCGCGGGCGCTCGCTGCGCACGGGGCCCATGTCGCGGTCGCCGACGTCAGACCGGAGAGCGCGGCGGAGACGGTCGCGTTGATCACGAAGGCCGGGGGGCACGCGGAGGCCCGCAGTGTGGACGTGACCCGGGAGGATGATGTTCGGCGGCTGTTCGACGACGTCGCGGCGCGCCACGCGTCGCTCGACGTTGCCGTCACCACCCCGGGGATCAACGTGCGAAAGCCCATCCTCGACTACACCGCGGAGGAGCTCGAACGGGTGCTGGCGGTGAACCTCAAGGGCACCTTCTACGTGCTGCGCGAGGCCGGCCGGTGGATGGCCGAGCAGGGGCGGGGGAGCATCATCGCGTTCGCCTCGATCCGTGCACAGACCGTGGAGCCGGGACAGGGCGTGTACGCCGCGACCAAGGCGGGGATCGTGCTGCTCTGCCGCACGCTCGCCGCGGAGCTGGGCCCGCGCGGGGTCCGCGTCAACGCCGTCGCCCCCGGAGTGGTCGAGACGCCGCTGACGAGCCAGATCAAGAGCCATCCGGAGTGGTATCGCGCGTACGCCGAACGGTCCGCGCTCGGCCGCTGGGCGTCCGCCGACGAGATGGCCGGTCCGGTCGTCTTCCTGGCGTCGGAGGCCGCGAGTTTCGTGACCGGGTCGCTCCTCTTCGCGGACGGCGGCTGGACTGCGGTGGACGGCCGCTTCACGCCGCCGCTGTAGGGCCCCCGGCACGGCAGGAGTTCCCTCGGGGGCGCGGGAACTCGGGGGCGACGGCTCGAGGTGACGCGGTGGTCGCCCGGGGGCGACGTCCACCGCGCTGCGGAGGTGCGCTGTGATTCTGACCCAATATTACCTGAAGTGTCTCGCTCACGCATCGTACCTGGTCGGCGATGAGCAAAGCGGCGTCGCCGCCGTGGTCGATCCGCAGCGCGACGTCGACCAGTACCTCGACGACGCCTGCGCGCAGGGCCTCGAGATCCGCCACGTGATCCTGACGCACTTCCACGCCGATTTCGTGGCGGGGCACCTCGAGCTGCGCGAACGGACAGGGGCGCGGATCCACTTGGGGCGGCGGGCCGCGGCCGAGTACGCGTTCTCGCCGATCGGGGATGGGGACGAAGTGCCGCTCGGCGACGTCCGGCTGTCGGTGCTGGAGACCCCCGGCCATTCCCCGGAGTCGATCTCGCTCGTCGTGTACGACCGGACGAAGAGCGAACAGGTCCCACAGGCGGTGCTGACGGGGGACACGCTGTTCATCGGCGACGTCGGGCGCCCCGACCTCAGGGCGGCGCTGGGCTGGGCGCCAGCCGACCTCGCCGCCATGCTGTACGACTCACTGCACGAGAAGCTCCTCCGGCTGCCCGACGAGACGCTCGTGTACCCCGCGCATGGGGCGGGATCGGCGTGCGGCAAGAACCTGAGCACGGATACCGTGTCCACGATCGGTGTCCAGCGCCGGTACAATTACGCGCTCCAGCCGATGTCGCGCGAGGAGTTCATCCGGATCGTGCTCGCCGACCAACCGGACGCTCCCCCGTACTTCACGTACGACGCAATTCTCAACACCAAGGAGCGCCCGACGCTGGAGGCGGCGCTCGCGCGGCAACTCCGCCCGCTCACGCTCCAGGAGGTGCTCCGCCTGCGCAACGCCGGCGCGAGCCTGCTCGACACGCGCGAGCCGGGAGAGTTCGAGGGAGCGCACCTGCTCGACAGCGTGAACATCGGTCTCAGCGGGCAGTTTGCGACATGGGCCGGGACCCTGCTCGATCACGATCGTCCGATCGTGATCATCGCCTCCGCCGGCCGGGAGCAGGAATCGGCGCTGCGGCTCGGGCGGATCGGGTTCGACCATGTGGCGGGATACCTCGAAGGCGGCATGACCGCGGTCGACGCGCGACCGGACCTGGTCCGGTGCACCGAACGGGTGACCGCAGCGACGCTCGCCGAGCAGCTCGGATCGGGGCGGCCGCCCGTGCTGTTGGACGTGCGCGCGCCAGCCGAGCGAAACCTCGAGTGGATCGAGGGCAGCCTCTGTATCCCCCTCAACCACCTGTTGGAGCGGTTGGCCGACGTGCCCCGGGACCGGCCGGTCGTGGTGCACTGTCAGAGCGGATACCGTTCCGCGATTGCGGCGAGCCTGCTCGCCGGGCGCGGAACCGAGGCCGTGGCCGATCTCGTCGGCGGGCTGGCCGCGTGGAAGGCCTCGCACCTCCCGACGGGCGCTGCCGGCGCGTCTGCGACGTGACCGGACCGCAGCCGGGCCGCTGATGGAGATCGCCGCCGCCCGCGTCGCCATTCCCGCGCGCGCGGCGGTTGTTCGGGACCTCGGCGAGGTGGTCGGCGAGGCGTACGTGTTCGCGGGTCTCAGTGAGATGCTCGCGTATGAGTACGACGCGTCGAACATTACGGCAGTGCCGGATCTCGTGGTGCTGCCGGCGAGCGCTGCCGAGGTGTGCGGCGTGCTGCGCGTCGCAGCCCGACACGGCCTGCCGGTGATTCCGCGCGGCGCCGGGACCGGCATCGCAGCCGGCGCGCTGCCGATCATCGGCGGCATCGTCGTCGGCCTCAACCGCATGGACCGCATCCTCGAGGTGGACCTCGACAACCGCGTTGCGATCGTCGAGCCGGGTCTGACCAACATCGAGATCACGCGAGCGGTCACCGAACAAGGGTACCTCTACGCCCCGGATCCGAGCAGCCAGTACGCGAGCAGCATCGGCGGCAACGTGGCGCACAACGCGGGAGGGCCGCACACGATCGCGTACGGTGTCACGACGAACCACGTGCTGGGCGTCGAACTCGCGCTGGCCGACGGGACGCTCGTCCGGCTGGGCGGGGACGGCGCGGATGCGCCCGGCCTGGACCTGACCGGCCTCGTCGTCGGCGCGGAGGGCACGTTCGGGATCATCACGCGCGTGTGGGTGCGACTGCTGCGCCGGCGGGAGGACGTGGTGACCCTGCTTGCAGTCTTTGACGACCTGGGGCGGGCGGGCGAGGCCGTGACCGAGATCATCGGGCGCGGGGTCGGCCCCGTCGCGCTCGAGATGATGGATCACAACGCGATCCAGGCGATCGAGCCGTTCGTGCACGCGGGGTACCCGCTCGACGCGGCGGCGGTGCTCCTGATCGAGGTGGAGGGCGTCCGCGACGCGCTGCCCCGGGCGCGAGCGACGGTGGACGAGATCTGCCGCGCCCACGGCGCGAGCGACGTGCGGACCGCTCACACGGAGGAGGAGCGCCAGGCGTTGTGGCTCGGGCGCAAGGCGGCGTTCGGGACGATGGGCCGGATCGCGGTCAACTACTACCTGCACGACGCGGTCGTGCCGCGGTCCCGGCTGCCCGAGGTGCTCCGGGGCGTTCAGCAGATCGCCGCGCGCGAAGGGCTGATGTTGGTGAACATGTTCCACGCGGGGGACGGGAACCTGCACCCGCTCATCGTGTTCGACGCCCGCGTGCCCGGCGAGACCGAGCGGGTGCTCCGCGCGGGAGAGGATATGCTGCGCCTCTGCGTGGACGTCGGCGGCACGATCACCGGCGAGCACGGCGTGGGGTTCGAGAAGAACAACTACATGCCGTGGATCTACAACGACGCGGACCTCAGGGCGATGCGGACGGTCAAGGACGTCTTCGACCCCGACGGCCGCATGAACCCGTGGAAGATGTTCCCCACGCCGGTGTCCTACGCGGAGCTGCTGGCGCCCCGTCGGTTTCCGACGGTCGGCGCGCCGTGGACATAGCGCACCGCGGCACCCCGGGTTCGGTCGCGAAGGCACGCGCCCACCGGTCGGACGTCCGATTCGCGAACGTCAAGGAGACGATGCTCTTGAGGAGTTACCTCGTCGAGCGGTTCGCGGAAGGCCGGTGAGCCCGGCGCCGTTCTCGGGCGAGTCCAGGATCCGTATGCGAACGGCCGGTCAGCTCATCGCCGACAGCCTCGCCGCGCAGCGCATCGATCGCGTCTTCTGCGTCCCCGGGGAGAGCTACCTCGGCCTCCTTGACGCGCTGTACGGGCGCGCCGACATCGACACCGTCGTCTGCCGGCACGAGTCCGGCGCGGGGTTTATGGCGGTGGCGGACGCGCGCCTCACCGGCCGTCCCGGCGTCGCCTGTGTCAGCCGCGGCCCTGGTGCCAGCAACGCGGCGATCGCGGTCCACGCCGCTCAGCAGGATGCGGCCCCGTTCCTTCTCGTCGTGGGCGACGTGCCCGTGCGCGACATCGGTCGAGGTGCCTTCCAGGAGATCGACTACCGCCAGATGTTCGGCTCGATCGCGAAGTGGACGGCGGAGATCACGGACCCGGACCGGACCGCGGAGACGATGCTCCGCGCGATCCAGACGGCGACGGCAGGGCTCCCGGGGCCGGTCGTGATCGCCGTGCCGGAGGACGTCCTGACCGCGCTGACCGATGCCGCGCCGGTCGCCCCACAGGCGCCGATCAGGGCCGCGCCCGGCGCCGGCGATGTCGCGATCCTCCGCCGGTGGTTGAACGGAGCCGAACGGCCGCTTGCGGTCGCAGGCAGCGCGCTCGACCGCGCGGGCGGGCGTGAGGCCCTGCGCATGTTCTCGGAAGCCTGGGAGGTGCCCACGGTCGTGTCGTTTCGCCGTCAGGACCTCTTCGCGAACACGCACCGTCTCTACGCCGGGGACATGGGCCTCGCCAACCCGGCGTCTCAGATGGGCGTGCTCCGCGGCGCCGATCTCCTGCTCGTCCTCGGGGCGCGCCTGGGCGAGATCACCACCCAGCGTTATACGTTCCCGCGGTCGGTGCGGCCGGAGATGAAGCTCGTCCACGTGCACCCCGACCCAGCGGTCATCGGCACGCATTTCGCGGCGGATCTCGCCGTGGCGTGCGACCCCCGGGCGCTGATCGAGGCCCTCGGGGTGCCGCCAAATCAGGCGCCCGCCGGCCGGCGCGCATGGATCGATCGTGTGGGGAGGGAGCGGCGCGCGATCGCGGCGATCCAGCCTCGCGAGGTCGACGACGGAGTGCCGTTCGAGCGCGTGGTGGCGCTCGTCGGGCAGCACCTGCGGCCCGACGCGATCGTGACGGTCGACGCCGGGATGTTCGGCGCCCCGGTGTACCGCGTCGTTCCGTTCACGCCGCCGCAGCGCCTCCTCGCGCCGATCTCCGGGGCGATGGGCTTCGGCGTGCCGGCCGCCGTTGCGGCGGCGTTGCGCGAGCCGGATCGCCAGGTGATCTGCTTCGTCGGAGACGGTGGGCTGCTCATGACCGGGAACGAGCTCGCGGTCGCGACGCAGCGTGGGCTGCCGTTGAAGGTGATCGTGTCGGAAAACGGGATGTACGGCTCGATCCGCGTCCAGCAGGCACGCGACTATCCGGGACGCGCGATCGGGACCGATTTCACGAATCCGGATCTTGAACTGCTCGGTCGCGCGTTCGGCTTCACCGTTACGCGGATCCGTACCGTTGGGGAGCTCGAGGCGCTTCCGGCGATCCTGGGGAGCGCCGGGCCGGAGTTCGTCGTCATCGATACAAGCGTCCAGGCGATTCTTCCCCAGGAACGCTGAAGGGAGCTGCCGATGCCGCGTGTGCCATACCTGACCCGCGAGGATCTTCGACCCGAGGACCGAGACATCTACGACGGCCTGACGGCGGGGCGCGGGGAAGTCGCGAACCTGTTTCGCGTGCTCGCGCATGCGCCGGGCCCGCTCCGACGCCTCGTCGATTACAGCACCTGCCTCCGCACGTCGCTGGCGCTCGACCCCGCCCTGCGGGAGCTCGCGATCATGACCGTCGGGCAGGTCGCCGGCGTCGACTACGAGTTCACCCACCACTGGGAGATCGCCCGGCGCGCCGGGGTGCCCGTCGAAAAGCTCGAGGCGCTCGCGGACTACGCGCGGTCCGCGGTCTTCAGCGACCAGGAGCGCGCCGTGATCCGCTACAGCGCAGAGACCACCCGGGCCGTGCGCGTCGGCGACGCCGTGTTCGACGCGCTGCGTACGTTTCTCGACACCGAGCGGATTGTCGAGCTCGTCCAGGTCGTCGCCTACTACAATATGGTCGTGCGCATCTTGGAACCGCTCGGCGTCGGGCTCGAGCCCGGACGGACGCCCGCGCCGCGGCGGCGCGCCTGATTGGCGCGGGCCGGAATCTGGGTAACATCCTCCTGGGTGATGCCGATGATGTCGAGATCGTACACGCTCAGGAGCGCAGGGACGACATCGCTGGTTGGTTTCATTGTGGGCGTCGCGCTCGTGGGGTCGGCCGCGTTCGCGGCAACTGCGGTCGGTCGCACCGTGCACGACGCCGGGAACCAGTTCACGCTGAACGTGCCGGCGACCTGGTCGGTCGCGGCGCCGAACGGGAACGTGACGCTCGCGGCGACCGCGCCGGCGCCTGGGCGCGGGCTGCCGGACAGCCTCGACGTCGTCGTGCGGGGCATCCCGTCCGGGATGTCGCCGCAGTCGTGCGAGAGCGAGGCGGAATGGGTCACGCAGCACTTCGCGCACATCAACTTCACCACGGTCCGCAAGGGGCCCACGACCGTGGCGGGGCTGCCCGCGTACGAGCACATCTACACGTGGAAGGCGAACACCGGCGAAAGTCGGTGGAGCCGCCAAGTGTGTCTCGTACAGCAGGGGAAGGCGTTTGTGCTGACGGGCACGACCGCCGACAACGGTGCGGCGCTGGCCGGGCACGCCGGCCTGTTGACGCAGGTCATCAACTCGATCCACATCGCCGGGAAGCCGGGGACGGGGTCGCCGGCGAGCCAACCGTCAACGACACGATAGGGTAGGGCGAGTCGTTTCACAGGGGCGCCGCCGTCCTCCCGCCCGTTCCGGGGAGCGTGAGGACGGACGGGCCCCTGCGTGGCATGATCCGGCCCGCTCTGCGTGGAAACAGGTGGGGCGGCACCTCGCCGCGTGGGGGGCCGAAGCCCACAGGTTTCTCCGGAGGGACCGCCGGATGCCCGGACCGCACGACGCTTCTCCTGCCGACCGCGTTCCGGGGTTTCCCCGGACGAGCGCCGCGATCGCTCGGGGCATCGCCGACGAACTGCACTTGGGCCTGCAGCTCTACGTGTCCGAGGGCGGGGCGACGCTCGCGGACGCGGCTGTCGGTGAGGCGCGGCCGGGGATCCCGCTGACGTCGGACACGCTGATGCCGTGGATGTCGTCGGGGAAACCCGTGGCGGCGGTCGCGATCGCCCGGCAGTGGGAGCGCGGCGCGCTCGAGCTCGATGACCCGGTGGCGCGTTTCATCCCCGAATTCGGCGTGCACGGAAAGGCTGCGGTGACCGTCCGGCACCTGCTGACGCACACCGGCGGGTTTCGCGGCGGCGTCCGCCCCGAGGCGAGTCTCTCGTGGGATGGAATCATCGCGAGTATCTGCGAGGCGCCCCTCGAACCCGGGTGGATCCCGGGGGCGCGGGCCGGATATCACACGTGGACGAGTTGGTACATCCTCGCCGAGATCGTGCGCCGACTGGACGGTCGTGACTACAGCCGCATCGTTCGCGAGGCGATCTTCGAACCGCTCGGGATGCGCGATTCGTGGATCGGGATCCCGGCGGCGGCGCGGGAGGCGTACGGGAATCGGTTCGGCATCCTCTACGACACCAGCGGCGACGAGGCCCGGCAGAACGACGCCGACGGCGAGGCGATGGGCGGACCGTACCGGCCCGGTGGCAGCGGACGCGGTCCGGTGCGGGAGTTGGGCCGATTCTACGAGATGCTGAGCGCACGAGGACGCTGGCGGGACGCGCGGATCCTCTCTGCCCAGACGGTCGAGGCGCTGACGGCGCGGCACCGGGCCGGGATGGTCGATCAGGCGTTTCAGCACGTCATGGACTGGGGACTGGGATTCATGCTCGACTCCAAGATGTACGGCACGGGCGTTCCACCGTACGGCTACGGGCCGCACGCGTCGCCCCGCACGTTTGGGCACAGCGGATATCAGTCCTCGTGCGCGTTCTGCGATCCCGAGCACGGCCTCGTCGTAGCGTGGGCGGCCAACGGCACTCCCGGCGAACCCCGCCACCAGGCCCGACTCAACGCGCTCAACGCGGCGATCTACGAGGACGTTGGCCTCGCGCGTACCGACGCCTGACGCGCAGCGCGACCGCGGCGGCGATGCGAACAGGCGGAATGCGCGTTCCCACGGGGACGACGCAACAGGCGCGGGAGCGGCTGGCAAGATCGTCGTGCGCGGTCGCCGTCACGTCCGGGTGATCGGACCCCGGCCCCGCGACGACCGAAACCAGAGTGGGGGGTGGTGCCGTTGGCCGAGAGTGCATCGAGAGCGCTCCTGCGCGACGCGGCGGAACGCGCGGCGAGATACCTTGAGGGGCTCGACGCCCGACGCGTGGCTACCGCCGCCGAGGCTGTGGACCGGTTGCGCGAGCTCGACGGGACCCTGCCGGAGCATTCGGCGGACCCCGAGCGGGTACTTGCGCTGCTCGACGGGATCGGATCACCCGCGACCGTGGCCTCCGCGGGACCGCGGTACTTCGGCTTCGTCACCGGCGGGTCGCTGCCGGCGGCGCTTGCCGCCAACTGGCTGGCCGGCGCGTGGGACCAGAATGTCGCGTTTTCCGTGATGTCGCCCGTGGCGGCGGCGGTCGAGGAGACGGCGCTGCGATGGCTGCTTGAGTTGCTGCACCTGCCGTCGGTCGCAGGTGGCGCGTTTGTGACCGGCACCACGGTCGCCAACTTCACCGCGCTCGCGGCGGCGCGCCACGCGGTGCTCGCGCGCGCGGGGTGGGACGTCGAGGCGCAGGGTCTCTTCGGCGCGCCGCCGATCACGGTCGTCGTTGGGGACGAGGTGCACGTCAGCCTGCTCAAGGCGCTCAGCCTCGTGGGCTTCGGCCGCGAGCGCGTCGTGCGCGTGCCGGTCGATGGGCAAGGCCGGATGCGCCCCGATGCGTTGCCGCGCCTCGATGGCCTGGCGATTGTGTGCCTGCAGGCCGGCAACGTGAACACCGGAGCGTTCGACCCGGCCGCTGAGCTCTGCGACGCGGCGCACGCAGCCGGCGCGTGGGTGCATGTGGACGGCGCGTTCGGGCTGTGGGCGGCGGCCTCTCCCGCGTTCGCACATCAGACGCGCGGCTTGGACCGCGCGGACTCGTGGGCCGTGGATGCCCACAAGTGGTTGAACGTCCCCTACGACAGCGGCGTGGCCTTCGTCCGCGAGGGCGCGCACTTGCGGGCCGCCATGTCTGCCACCGCCGCGTACCTCCCGCAGGGCGGGCGGCGGGAGCCCGCGCACTACACGCCGGAGATGTCGCGACGGGCGAGGGGCGTGGAGGTCTGGGCGGCCCTGCGCAGCCTCGGGCGACGCGGGTTCGTCGAGTTGATCGAGCGAAACTGCCGGCAGGCCGCGCGCCTGGCCGAAGGTCTCGAGCAGGGGGGGTACGAGGTGCTCAACGAGGTCGTCCTCAATCAGGTGCTCGTGTCGTTCGGCGTGGACGATACGACCACGCGGGTGATCGACGCGGTCCAGCGAGACGGCACGTGCTGGTGCGGCGGCACCGTGTGGCGCGGGCGGGCCGCAATGCGCATCAGCGTCTCATCCTGGGCGACCACGGACCGCGACGTCCAGCGCACGCTGGAAACGATGCTCCGGATTGCCGGAGAGCTTCGGCACTAGGTAGGCGCCTCATGTCGCCTGGGGCGTCACGCGGCCGAACGCGCGGACAGATGCGGCGCATCGTGGTCGTCGGGACGAGTGGCGCCGGCAAGACGACCGTGTCGCGCGAACTCTCGAAGCGCCTCGGGATCCCGCACATCGAATTGGACGCGCTACACTGGGCGCCCGGATGGACCGAGACCCCGACCGACGTGTTTCGTGCGCGGGTCTCCCGTGCGCTGGCGCGAGCCGCCTGGGTGGTGGACGGGAATTATGCCAAGGCGCGCGACATCGTGTGGCCGCTTGCGGACACCCTCGTCTGGCTCGACTTCCCGCTGACGGTTGTGCTGCGGCAGGTGTTCGTGCGCACCCTGCGGCGGATGATCGTTCGCGAAGAGCTGTGGCACGGCAACCGCGAGCAGTTGCGGACCGCGCTGAGCCGGGACTCCATCATTCTCTGGGCCCTGCGCACGCACGGGCTGAACCGGCGCGCGTATGCGGCGGCGTTGGACGGCCGGGAGTACGGGCATCTCGCGGTCGTGCGATTGCGGTCGCCGCGGCACGTGCGTCTGTGGCTCTCGGCCGTGCCCGACGGCGGCGCCGCCGCGCCCGCTGCCCGGTAGTGGGGCGCTACCGCATGGACGTCCGGATTCGGCGCGCCGTTGAGGCCGATTTCCCCTCCGTCTACCGCGTGTGGCGTGCCGCCGCGCATCCTGGGCGGACCTCGTCGACGACTCACGACGTGACGCTGCCGCTCCTCCGTCTCTTTCGCCATGAGCGCACGACCGGGGCGCTGTGGATCGCCGAGGACGGGGACGTTGCGGTCGGGTACGCCGCCGCGCTGGTGCGTAGCGGTATTGCGTTTATCTCCGAACTGTTCGTCGCGCCGGACCGGCAGGCCGACGGCATCGGCGGGACTCTCCTGCGGCAGTTGATGGCGGCACCGGCGACCGGATATTGCACGATGAGCTCCACGCACCCCGGCGCGCTCACCCTGTACGTGCGAGCGGGGCTCAGGCCGCGGTGGCCTCACTTCTTCCTCACGGGAACGGCCGGGGCGGTGGCACAACTGCCGAGCGCGGGGGTGGTCGCCGTGCCGGCCGGCGGAGACGGTGCCGACGTAGTGGCCTGGGACGCCGAAGCGTGCGGGCGCCGGCGTCCCGAAGATCACGCGTACTGGCAGCGCGTTCTCGGCGCAGTACCGCTGTGGTTTCGACGGAACGCCGACACGCTGGGGTACGGATACGTGCGGCGGTGCGCCAGAGAAGCGACCGGCGGTATCGACATTCGCCTCGGACCCATGGGGGTGACGGCGTCCGCTGACTCCGTCGCATGCGCCGGCGCCGCGTGGCGGTGGGCGGGCACCACGGCGGAACCTGCGTCTGCGTCGAGTGACGAGGCGCGATACTGCATCGTGGTGCCGGAACCGCACGGTGCCCTCGCTCCGCTCCTCCGGGCTGGGTTCCGCATCAGCGATACCGAGATCTTCTGTTGCTCGCGCGACGACCTGTTCCGCGATCCGCTCATGTACCTGGCCCCGGCGGACCCGGACGGCACGTCGATGTTCTAGCAGTAAGTGGAGATCCCGACCAACCAGGAACCGCACCGGTGGGCTGCCGAAGCTCGCGAGTACCTCGCGCAGTGAGTTTGGGGCTTACCATACGCAGACGCTCAGTCAACACCACGAGATAGGAGGGAACTCCCTTGGAGCACCGGCGCGACCTTCTGGGAGGGGTGGTGCTGCTCCTGATCGGTGCCATCCTGTTGCTCCGCAACCTCGGCTACGTACCGCAGGAACTCGACCAGTGGTGGCCGGTGATCTTGATCGTGATTGGGTTGGGAATCGTCGTGGGGAGGCAAAGACCCGCGTCCTCACCGCAGGTCGGACGCACTGTCGGCGGACGGCGCCGGCTCACGTCGGCCGGAGGACTCGCGTTGATCGGTCTCGGCATCGCGTTTCTCGCGGCCCGCTCGCTTGGGCAACAGAACATCGGGGCGCTGATTCTGATCGCGCTGGGATTTGCGTTTGTTGTCAGCCGGCTGTGGTGACGGTTATCGGCTCGGTGTCCCGGCGGTGGCGCCGCCTGCAATGATGGCCCGATAGCTCAGGCCGGTATCGGTAACGCGTCCATCGACCATCGCCTGGGCGGCCGCGGCCGATGCCCACGTGAGGACCTGGCTCGCGTCGGCGTGCGCAACGAGGCCGGGGTCCAGATAGGCAAAGAAATAGCGCGACCAAAATGCCGAGACCGTGTCGACTCCCGCGGCGCGCGCGTACTTCGCCATGACGCCGAGGAACCGCTGGTCGAGCGGCGCCCACACGTTGGACGCGTCCCTGGCAAAGATCGTCGGGTCGACCGCAGCGTCGGTCGAGCTCAACTCATCATCCGCGATCTTTTCGAGCCACGTCTCAAGCATCGTCACCCGTTTGCCACAGGCGTGGCCCTGTTGCGCGAAGGCCAACGCTTTGTTGAGGTAGTCCCGATTGATGGGGTACAGATGCAGGTCGATGGCGGCGAGCCCGCCGATCTTGCACAGTTCCGCGACGTAGCTCGCGCCGGGAGCGTACCATGTGCCGGTCCCCGCGGCCAGCGGCACGGCGCCGAACCCGGCCGCCGCCGTGCGGTCCACAAATGTGCGGACCATGCGGGCAAACGCTCGTGGATCTCGGAGAAACTCCTTCCCGGTCAGGCGGAATTCGGTGTCGGGCTCCGACCCGACGCTCAGGATGTCCGGGCCGACGTCGCGGGCGATGGCGATGATGTTCTGCACGCGTCCCTCCACATACTGCGCATCGCTCAAGGTCTGGTAGTACGCGTTGGCATCGACCTCAGAACCCGCTGAATAGACACCGGGGAACATCACGCCGCTTTCCACCAGGAGTTTCATGCCGCGGCCATGCACTTCGCCGGCCACCCACCGGAAGAACTCCACCATGTCCCGCGAGGCGGCCGCATCCCCCTGCTCCTGCCAGTACGGGTCGTAGAGCAGGGGGAAAGGGATGGCCACGGTCACGCCTTGGACTCCGAGCGCGCGCAGTCGATCCAGCTCCAGGTCCACGCCGATGCGCGCCTCGGGACGGAGCAGCTGTTTGCCGCGGTTCCCGTTGGCGGTGAGCAACTCTGCGGCGAAGAGTACGGGAGCAGCGCTGGCCGGCCGCGCGTCGAGCTGCTCATCGAACCGCGCGAGCGTCGTGCCCAACGTCGCGTAGAGGTCGCGATGGGCCGACAGCACCTGAGCTGGAGCGGGGCACGCAACGCCAAGGAACAGGGCGCACGCCATCCCCAAACGGGCGAGGCGAACGATCACCGGGCCATCTCCGCGTCTGTCCCCCCAGGAGGTTCACGCACCGGGCGGGGAGTCGGATGCGGGCCTCCCGGCCCGGGCATGAGGTGATATTCCCGGGTTGACCTTCGCATAGACCAGCGTCTTGGACGCAAACGACCGGATGGGCCCGGTGGGGCGCGGTGCCGGTGACTCAGGGCCGAGGACCACGCGGGCGACGGACGGTGCAGTCTACCGCGACACCGCCGCGTTCGGGGAACTAAAAATCAACAGTGCGTTGCCGACGGGGCGTTCGCGTCCGTCCGAGGGCGAGTTGACGACCGTGGGGCCCGGGCGGCCCCAGAACTTCGCCACCATCGTCACGGAGCCGCCGCTGTCGAACGCCATCGCCTGGTAGGCGCCGAGCCACCGCATGTACGCCGCGAGCTGCGGTTGCGTCACACCCATGCTGAGCTTGGGTTGACGGCCGTCGATCGCCACGAGCAACATCGTGGCACCGTCCCGGGAGATTCCCACCGCCAGCACCGGGTTCGGGCGGTCGCGCTCGTGTGGGGCCGGCGAGTGGGGATCGTCGAGCGGATACCCATTCTGCACCAACATCGGCCCGCCGCCGATCGCGAGATGCAGGTTTCGCCAATCCGGGGTCGTCGCAAGGTTCACCTCGACCGGCATACCGGCCGTGACGTGCTGCTGAAGCCAGTCCGCCGCGTTCCCGCGGCCGACCAGCAGCATTACCCCTTTGGGGAACGGGGCGTAGTAGGCCTGCTGCGGCCACACCTGCCCGACCATGTACTGCGTGGATTGCGCGGCCGTCTCGGGAGCAGGAGGCTCGGGCTGGCCCGACACCGTCACCGTGAACACCGGGTGCGCCACCTCCTGTTGTTGTTGCTGGACCGGGGCGAGGTCGACCACCGTCTGGCGGACCCCTGGAGGCGGAACCGGAGCCCCATAACCCCGGTCGTTGGAGAACGCGACGATGCCTTCTGGCACGACGCCGGTGTTGAACCCCGCGAGCCAGTATCGCGCGTTGGTTGACGGGAACAACACCGACCCGCCCCACTGAAAATGGCTGATCCGTGCCGCGCCGTCTTTGTCGATGGCGAGCGCCGCCCGCCCCACCGGGCTGCGGAGAAACTCACCGTTCTTGACCACGATGTTGAGGGGCATTCCGGAGTCGCGGATGTCGAAGAAATCCCCGTTGACGCCCGCGACGGCCCCGGTGCGAGCGACCATCGAGGAGACGGTTTCGTCCGGGCTGATCAGCTGATCGTGGGCGAGCCCCATCCCGAGGCGCACGCTCGGGTTGGTCAGATCGACACGAAGATGGTGGATGCTGAGCGGTCCGCTGGACGTGGCGACGCGGAAGTGTGTATATTGAACCCCGGGGGCGATCGGAGCGGTCCAACTGCGAGAGGACTTGACGCCGGGCCAGAGGGGCGGGCCGCCGGCCAACGCCGGCCCGGTGGCGAGGCACAGGACCACCAAGGTCCACAACCCCGCGTGCCACTGACTGCGACGATGGCTGCTACGGCGCATTAGCCTGCGATGCCGCGACTCCTGGTTTGTCTGTCTCCCACCTGCTTGCAATTGGTGCGGCGGATTCGACGGGCGGTACGCGAATCCTGCCAACCGCATCAAGAAACCAGCGTGATTCCTCCACATGAGCAGCTTATGAATTCCCCAACGCGGCCAATTCCGGACCGTGCCGTCTTGGCTGCCCCACGAGGGGAAGGCGGCCGCTCGCCGAACGGAGGACGGAAGGTGAGGTGCACCGCTCGGGTGAGGGAAGCCTGACCGCCGAGAGGGTGTCCAGATGATGGAGTGGGTACGTGCCTTCTACGATACGAGAAGCGCATGGTTCGGTCCGACCGGAGTCTTCCCCGAACACCGGGCCCGGGCCCGGGATCTTGAGCGCCTGTGCGGCGGCGGGCGGAAGCGCGTCCTCGATCTTGGCGCGGGGGCGGGAGGCACAGCCGCCGCGATCGCCGATCTCGGCCACCTCGTGACCGCCGTCGAGATTAGCCCGGTGCGGGCGGCCTTCGCAGGCGCCCTGGCTGAACAGCGACGCGGCCGGTTGACGGTGCTCGAGGCGGATTTCTATACGGCCGCCATCGAGGGGGCGTTCGACGTGGTCTGCTACTGGGATGGCTTCGGGGTCGGCAGCGACGCCGACCAGCGGCGATTGCTGCGGCGCGCCCGACTGGAGTGGCTCGCGGCGCACGGGGCCATGCTGCTCGACGTGTTCTCGCCCGCGTTCTGGGCCGCGCAAACCGGAAAGCGCCGCCATGTCGAGGAGGTGTTGCGGCTGGTCGACGGCGAGGTCCGGACTGTGCCGTTGGATGTATCCGTGATGGTCAGGTATGACTTCGATCCCGCGTCATGCCGGTTCCTCAGCAAGTGGTGGCGGACCGGGTGTGAGCAGGACGCGATGGTGGAAACCGTCCGGTGCTACTCGCCGGCGGACTTTCTCTTGCTGCTCGAAGGAACCGGGCTTGTCGCGGATCGATTCGAGGTCGCCGGCGAGTCGTTCGATCCACACCGAGACGCCCGCATCGGCCCGCCGTTACTCGCGCGAAGCCGGAGCTACCGGGTCCGCTTGCGCCACCCCTCGCGATGAATCGCCAACGGGACACCCCCAGGCGGCGCCGACCCGACACCCCGTACACTCTTGTTATCACGCTGATCGGGTTGTACCTCTTGGTCCACTTAATCTGGCGAGGCCGAGCGTCGATGCCGCTCCCCGACGTGCTGGCGTGGGCGGCGTTGCTGATCGCGCTCTTCATACTCGATACTTCCCGCCGGCCGTTGAAGGAATGGCAACAATCGGTGGCCCTGCTCCTATATCTGGGGTGCCTCGTCGAATTGGCACAGTGGCGGGGTCAGGTGCCCGAGTGGGTCCATGCGGCGGTTGTGTGGGTCCTTGCCCTCGCCACGTTCATGGTCTTGATGCCCGTGTTCCTCGTCCGGTACATGGGTGATCACCCCGAGCCAACATCCGGTGACCACCAGGAACTCCCCGATCCCGGCCGCGCCGTCGAAGACGCACTTCGGGAATAGAGCGCCGAGCCACGATGTCGCTCCCCGGACACTCGAAGGGCCAGGGACCGAGGTTCGTTCCCGCGCTCCTTGCCGAAAACGGCGAGTTCCGAACCTTCTGGGCCGGACAGGTGATCTCGTTGTTCGGCGATCAGATCACCCTCCTGGCTCTGCCTCTTGCGGCGGTCCTCGTGCTTCACGCCGACGCGCGTGCGATGGGGTATCTGTCGGCGGCCGGATGGGTGCCGTACCTATTGTTCTCGCTGCACGCCGGCGCGTGGGTCGACCAGCGCAGAACACGCCGCCGCTCGATGATCGCCGCCGACCTGGGTCGTGTCGTGCTGCTTGCGACGATACCGCTCGCATACAGGGCCGGGTGGCTGACGATGGGGTACCTGTATGCGACCGCGTTCCTGATCGGGGCGCTGAGCGTCGTGTTCTTCGTCGCCTACAGCACGCTCTTCGTGTCGATCGTGCCTCGCGAGCGATACGTCGAAGGCAGTGCGATCCTTCACGGCAGCCGCGCGCTGTCGTTCGTCGGCGGCCCGAGCCTCGGTGGGTTTCTCGTGCAGGTCTTCTCGGCGCCCGCCGCACTTGCCGCCGATGCCCTGTCGTTCCTCGTATCGGCGTTCTGCCTCGCCAGGATCTCCCCGTCCGAGCCGCCGGCCGAACCGAGAGGGGAGGGGACGGTCATCGCGGGTGCGCGTTTCATCATGCACTCGCCGTTCGCGCGCGCCGCGCTGGCGGCGACATCGACGGTCAATTTCTTCAACTTCGCGTTCTCCGCCCTCTTTGTGCTCTACGCGACGCAGACGCTCCGCGTGCAGCCCGGGATCCTCGGGCTCGTGCTCGGCACGGGGGCGGTGGGTGCCGTGCTCGGTTCGATCGTGACGGGGCGCCTCGTCGGCCGACTCGGCTTCGGACCGACGTTTATGCTCGGCTGCGTCCTGTTTCCGCTGCCGTTGGTGCTCGTGCCGTTGGCCGGCGGGCCCGCCCCCCTCGTGCTGGCGTGCCTCCTCGCCGCTCGATTCGGATCGGGCCTCGGGGTGATGATTCTCGACATCAGCTATGGGTCGATGTCTGCGGCCCTGGTCCCCGCCCGACTGCGCGCCCGCGTGTCGGGCGCGTACAGCTTGGTCAACAACGGCATCCGCCCGCTCGGCTCGGTGGTCGGCGGACTCCTCGGTGCCGCCATTGGTCTCCGGCCGACGCTCTGGGTCGCGACGATCGGCGCCGTGGCCGGCATCCTGTGGTTGATTCCGTCTCCTATGCCGCGGCTGCGGACGCTCGACGAATTGACCGGAGACAGACGCCGCGGCGAGCCCGGTGACGCTCACCTGTGATTCCCCGTGGTACGTCCCGGGACGACCCGTCGCCGCGGCGGCAACGCGGACCTATCGATCGTCCGCTTGGCGACCTTTGTGTTCTTGGATGATGTTGCCGCCGTCGACCACGATCGATTGCCCCGTCAGATAGCTTGCCGACTCCGCGGCGAGAAAGGCGACGACCGCCGCCACTTCCTCGGGGCGCCCGGCGCGCCCCACCGGCGTGCAGCGTCCTGCGTCGACCACGACCGAGGACGGCGTCGGACTCGTCAGGATCCATCCCGGGGCGACCGAGTTGACCGTCACGCCGTGCGGGCCAAGTTCCAGGGCGAGCGTGCGGGTCAGACCGTCCATCCCCGCCTTGGCCGCGGCATAGGCGCTCCCGCCGGCGTACGCCACGAACGGTCCGGTGACCGACGACACATTGATGATCCGGCCGTATCCGCGCTCGACCATGAGCGGTGCCACAACCGCTTTGGCACGATGATCCGACCCCCGGAATCCCTGGGTCCTAGGTTTTAGAATCCCCGTTATGTGATCTAGATCCCTGAATCCCTCGGACCTGGGCTTGCCCGGTCGGCGGACCGCGCGGTGGTCGGGCCCCTCTGCTCTACTCGGGAGAGAAATTGATCCAGGACCGCGCAATACCGCTCGGCTTCTTCGATATGCGCGGTGTGCGAGCTGTGCTCGAAGAGGATCCATTCGGAGCCGCCGATGCCTCGGTGGATCGTCTCGGCAATTGCCGGCGTAGCTTCGTCGTATCGGCCCGACGTGACCAGCGTCGGCACGCGGATCGCGCCGAGCCGGTCCACGATCGTCCAGTCCTTCAACGTCCCGATTACGTGGAACTCGCTCGGCCCGTTCATCGTGTGATAGACTTCGGGATCAGCCGCCAGTTGGGCGAACGTTCGGTTCAGGCAGTCCGGCCACGGGTTCACCCGGCAGACGTGGCGGCGGTAGTAGACCAGCATCGCCTCCTGGTAGGCCTGGTCCTGGGTCGTTCCGGCGGCCTCATGCCGGAGGAGCGTCTCCTGCACCTCCGGCGGGAGCTCGCTTCGCAGTCGGTTGGCCTCCTCAACCCACTGCCGCATGCTCGCCGGGGAGCTGGCGACGGTGAGGCTGGCCAGCCCCGGCGGGCGGGTCGCCGCGTACTCCATCGCGAGCATGCCGCCCCACGACTGGCCGAGGAGGTGGATCCGCGTCAATCCCAATACGCGCCGCACCACCCCGATCTCCTCAACGAACAGTCCCACGGCCCACATCGACGGGTTGTGCGGTTTGTCGGATCTCCCGCACCCCAACTGGTCGTAGAGAACGACGCGGCGCCCTGTGGCGGCGATCGCCTCAAGGGGTTCCAGGTAGTCATGCGCGGCGCCAGGGCCGCCGTGCAGCACCAGCAGCGGGAACTTGCCGGGATCCTCGCGTACGCCGACAATGCGGTACCAGACGCGAAACCCGTGGAACGATAGGAACCCTTCGACTGGGCGAGCGTCCGGCATCGCCCCTCCCCACGCACACGGGATCCGTGACTCTGGAGGCAACATTTCTCCCGCCGGGGCCCCTTCCCTTGTTTTGGTTGCTCCAATGCGGACCTCGTTCCCGCACGCCGCACCGCCCGCGCACGGGAACGAGGCAGATGTGAAGAGCGTGTCACCCCGTGACATGACTTTTACTTGGAGCCATCGCGCTCTGTTGCTATCATCGGGCAAACGGCGTGTTCAAGGAGGGATGTTCTTGCGAACGCGGGTGGTGATGGCATCGCTCCTCGGGGGGGCGCTGCTGTTCGGTGCAAGCCTCGTGACGTCGGCGCAGACTCCGCCGACGCGCGTGATCAAGGTATCGATGGTGTCGTTCAAGTACGACCCGAGCGTCATCACGATGAACGTCGGCGAACGGGTGACGCTCCAAATCACCAACGACGACAAGGATCATCCCGGCCGGGCGCACAGCATCGGCTCGCAGTTTTGGTCGACGGTGGACTACACCGTGTCCGGCGATGCGAAGGAAGGCATCGCCAAAGACGGCTGGAAGTACATCCTGGTCGACCAAGGCAAGACGGCTCAGGTCACGTTTGTTCCGAAGTCTCAGGTCCAGGTCAACTTCTTGTGCGAGCAGTACAATCACGCGTCGCTCGGGCAGGTCGGCACGTTCGTCGTGTGGCCCGCCGGCTACAAGCCCTAGGGCCATCAAAGGCGCAACACCTATCGGGCTACGAGGGGGAGTCGCGTCGGGCTCCCCTTCTCGTTTTTCGTTCCCCTTTGTTTCCCACGCACGACCGGGCCGCCACAGGCAGGCGCCACGCATGCTTCTCCGCTCGGGCCCGAGCCGTGCCGTCGACCGGACCCACGCGCTCCGCGCCACCTTGCCGTCCTCCATCCGGCCCCTCTTGACTCGAACGTACGTTCGCATATACGATTATGCCCGTGAGACACCGCGAGATCGTCGAGATCGAGGTCAAGTCAGTCATCAACAGGGTCACGGGCATGCCGTTCGAGTGGTCGATCAATCCCTACCGGGGGTGCGCGCACGGCTGCCCTTTCGCTATGCCCGCCGCACGCATTGGTTCCTCGACGAGGACGGGATCGATCAGTGGTCGACCAAGATCTTCGCCAAGGTGAACGCGCCCGACGTGCTCCGGCGCGAGCTTGCACGTCCGTCGTGGCGGCGGGACCAGGTAGCGCTCGGCACGGCGACCGATCCCTACCAAGCGATCGAGGGGCGCTATCGCATCACCCGGCGGATCCTGGAAGCGCTCTGCGAGTTCCGGACGCCGGTCGGCATCGTGACCCGTTCGCCCCTCGTCCGCCGTGACCTGGACGTACTTCGGCGGCTCGCCGCCGGGGCCGGCGCGACCGTGTGCGTGAGCCTCGTCACGACCGACGCCGGCATTGCGCGGCGGATCGAGCCCAGTGTCGCGCCGCCGGTGCAGCGCCTGCGGACGATCCGCCTCCTGGCCGACGCGGGGATCCGCTGCGGCATCCTGCTCGCCCCGATCCTGCCGGGCCTCACGGATTCGCGCGACAATCTCAGGGCCGTCGTGGAGGCGGCGGCGGATCACGGCGCACAGTTCCTCGGCCACAACGTGCTTCACCTCGGTGCCGTGACCCGTGACTCGTTCACCCGGTTCCTTCAAGGCTACCGCCCCGACCTGCTCGCTCGGTACACGCAGATGTACGGCGGCAAGTACGCGCCGGGCGGTTACCGGGCCGCCGTGTCGCGCACCGTCGAGGCCGAGAAGACGCGCGCCGGGATGGAGGCCGCGCGGTACATCCGGCGGGTCGATGCGCCCTGCCAGCTCCTCCTGGATCTCTAAGCACACTCGTGATACAGGGAGTCCATGCATCGCGCAGAGAATATCCTGAACGCATCCCGCGCCGACCGCTGCCGGACCGCGTGACGTCGGAGTTCCGGCGAGAGTACGCGAGGGGATGACGGAGGGAGGCACCATGGCGGACGATACCCAGCTCCTGCTCCAAGAGGACCGGCGGCACCTGATTCATCCGCTCCACCATCCGAGAGATCACGAGCACCCGCTCCTGATCGTCGAGGGACGCGGGGCGATCCTGAAGGACGCGGACGGCCGCGAGTACATCGACGGCCTCGCGGGCCTGTGGAACGTCAACATCGGGCACGGGCGGGGCGAGCTGGCCGATGTGGCGGCCGAGCAGATGCGAAAGATTGCCTTCGCGTCGGCCTACGCGGGACAGTCGAACACGCCGATGATTCGGCTCGCGCAGCGCATCGTGAAGCTTGCGTATCCGAGCACGTCGGCGGTGTACTTCACGACCGGGGGCGCCGAGTCGAACGAATCCGCGTTCAAGACCGCGCGGTTCTTCTGGAAGGTGCTCGGCAAACCGGAGAAGGTCAAGATCATCTCGCGCGTCCACGCGTACCACGGGGTGACGATGGCGGCGATGAGCGCGACCGGCATGGCCGCCTATCACAAGATGTTCGGACCGCTCGTCCCGAACTTCATCCAGGCTCCTCCTCCCTACCCGTATCGCGCGTCGGGCAAGGGCGACTCCGGGCTGGAGGCGGCGGATGCGCTCGAGCAGGTCATCCTGAAGGAGGGGCCGGAAACCGTGGCCGCCGTTATCGGCGAGCCGGTGATGGGTGCCGGCGGCGTGATCGTGCCGCCGCCGACGTACTGGCCCCGCGTGCGGGAGATCTGCAACAAGCACGAGGTGCTGCTGATCACAGACGAGGTCATTACCGGGTTCGGTCGGACCGGGCGGTGGTTTGCGATGGGGCACTGGGGAGTGGAGCCCGACTTGGTCTCGTTTGCCAAGGGCGTCACGAGCGCGTACCTGCCGCTCGGGGGGATCTTGGTCTCCGAGCGCGTGCACGCGGCCATCCAGGAAGCGCCGCCGGACCGGAAGTACATGCACGCGGCGACCTACTCGGGGCACCCGGTGTGCTGCGCGGTCGGTCTCAGAAACGTCGAGATCATCGAGCGCGAAGGCCTGGTCGAGCGGGCCGGCGAGATGGGACGGCGGCTGCTCTCGGGACTGGAAACCCTGCGGGACTTGCCTGCGGTCGGCGACGTGCGCGGCCTCGGGATGATGTGCGGGGTGGAACTGGTCGAGGACAAGGCCACGAAGAAACCTGCGCTTGGTCTGGGACCGAAGGTGGTGCGCGAGTCGATGTCCCGCGGGCTGCTGCCCCGCCTCCGCGCCGGCTCTGCGGACCCCGCGATCGGGGACACGATCTGCCTGGCGCCGCCGCTCATGACCCCGGTGGAGACGTTGGACCGCATCGTGACGGTGCTGCGGGAGGCGATCACGGCGGCCTCCCGCTAGACCTCATCTGCGGAGCATCGCGATACGGGGCACCCCGGTCCCGCCGGGGTGCCCCGCTCTCTTTGTCGGCCGCGCACGCCCCTGTTCGCCTGACGGGACCTAGCCTATAGCGTGCTACGATCTAGGCCAGAGCTGCGTGACGTGCCACACTCCGCACGGCCCCGGCGACTACACGGGACGTCAATGGGCGTGCTAGGTTCGCTCGATGGTGCCGCGCACCTCGTTGACGCCCGGGCCGGCGGATCTCATCTTGACATGGCTTCAGCCCTGCGCAGCCAGACAGTAACGCACACCGCGTTCGTTGGACCCCGCAGTCACGCTGTGGACCAGCGCGTGATGGGCCCCGAAGCGCCCGGCGATTCTCCTAGATCCGCGTCGCGCCCCGGGGATCCAGGATGTCCCGGATTCCGTCGCCGAGCAGGTTGAAGCCGAGGACGACGGACATGATCGCGAGACCGGGAAACGTGGAGACCCACCACACGCCCGTGACGAGCTCGTTCCGGCCCTCGTTGATCATCGCGCCCCACTCCGGCGTCGGCGGCTGGGCGCCCAGGCCGACGAAGCTCAGGCTTGCTGCCAACAACACGCTGAACCCCATCCCGATCGTCGAGCGGACGACGACGGGCGAGACGATGTTCGGAAAAACGTACCGCCAAAGGATCCGCACATCGGACGCGCCCTGGGCGCGGGCGGCTTCCACGTACGTTTCCTCGCGGCCGACGAGCGTCGAACCGCGGGCCAGCCGCGCATAGCCGGCGATGCTCGTGATCGCCACGGCGAGCACCGCCTTCCACAGGCCGGGCCCCAGCGCGGCGCCCAGGGCCAAGGCGAGGACGAGGCTCGGAAACGCGAGCAGCACGTCGCACACGCGCATGATCGCGTCGTCCACGTGCGCGCCGTAGTATCCCGCCACGACGCCGAACGGCGTCCCCACCCCCGCCGCCACCCCGACGGCCACGATCGCGATCGCGAGGTCGTAGCGGGCGCCGTAGACGATCCGGCTGAGCACGTCCCGCCCGTAGAAATCCGTCCCCAGCAGGTGGGCGCGGCTCGGCGGCTGGAGCCGATCCGCGACGTCCACCGCGACGGGATCGTGCGGCGCGACGAGCGGCGCTGCGGTCCCGATCACGGTCCAGAGGAGCAGGATCACAAGCCCGACGAGCGAGAGGCCGTTGCGGCGGAGACGGCGCCCGGCCATCCGCCACTGGCTGCCGATGGCGACCGCGGGGTGAGCGGCGACGTCAGCCATAGGACGACCGGCCTGGGCTACCCATAGTGCACCCGAGGATCGAGGAACGCGTACGTGAAGTCCACGAGCACGTTCACCGCGACAAACAGCGCCGCGATCAGCAGCGTGCAGCCCATGACGGCCGAGTAGTCGAGCCACTGGATCGCTTGGACGAGATAGCCGCCGATTCCGGGCCACGAGAACACGGCTTCGACCAGGACGTTTCCGCTGAACAGGAGGCCGAACTGGACCCCCAGCACGGTGACGGTCGGGATGAGCGCGTTGCGCAGGGCGTGACGGTACAGCACGCCGCGGCCCGCCACACCCTTGCTCCGCGCGGTCCGCACGTAGTCCTGGCCCAATACCTCGACGATGCTGGTGCGGAGCATCCGGACGACGAGGCCGAGCGAGGGGAGCGCGAGGGTGAACGCCGGCGGCAAGAGATACCACAGCGCCCGCACGAGCGCGCCCGGGTCGCCGGCGAGCACGCTGTCGATCGTGTAGAGGCCGGTGACCGGCGGGGGGGCGATGTCGGTCATGCCCAGCCGGCCGGTCGGCGACGGCAGCCACCCGAGCACGAAGTAGCCCACGTAGATTACGATCAGGCCGAACCAGAAACTCGGCATCGACAGGAACAGTAGCGAGCCGATGCGGCTCGCGTGGTCGGCGCCGGTGTTGACGCGTGCGCCGGACAGGACGCCGAGTGGCACGCCGACGGCGACGGCGATCAGGAAGCTGAGCAGGCTGAGTTCCACCGTCGCGGGCAGGAAGTGGCGGAGGTCGTCCGCCACGGGGCGGCCCGAGTGGATCGAGAACCCGAGGTTGCCCCGCAGGAGGTTGCGCAGATAGGTTACGTACTGGACCGGAAGCGGGCGGTCGAGCCCCCACTCGTGATCCAGCGCCGCGACAACGCGGGGGTCCTGCGCCCCCTCGCCGAGGTACATCCGCGCCGGATCGCCGGGCACGACGTGTAACAGCAGGAACGTGACAAGCGTAATCCCGACGAGGATCGGCGGGACCGCAAGGAGCCGCCGCGCCACAAACCCGGTCAGCGCGCCCTCTCCCCTACGCGCGCTTCTCCACGGGGTAGAAGTACCAGTTGCCCGACGGGTACAGGACCCACCCCTTCACCCACGCCCGGTGCGCGTACATCAGGAGCGCGTCGTAGATCGGCACGCTCGGGACGTCCGCGTTGATCAACCGCTGCATGTCGAACACGATCTGCTTGCGCTTGGCGGGATCCGTCGTGCCGCCGAGCTGGTCGATCAGTCGGTCGACCTGGGGATTGCTGTAAAATGCGAAGTTCCCCTTGGCGCCGGCGCTTTTCGAGTAGAAGATGTGGTCGACATAGTCGTCCACGATCGGGAGTTCCAGGCCGCTCAACACGAACATCGCCATCTTGCCGTCCTGGTAGTTGTTGACGAACGTCCCCCACGGGATGCCCTCGACCTTCGCATCCACGCCGACGTTGTGCAGGGCGGCCTGCGCGAGCACCGCGGTCTGCTCGCGTTCGGTGTTCCCCGCGTTGAACGCGATCGTCACGCTGAACCCCTTGCCGTACCCGGCTTCCGAGAGTAGGGCTCTGGCCTTATTGGGATCATACTTGTACGGCCACAGGGTCGACGTGTAGCCTTCGAGCTGGCTCGGCAGCATGCTCTTCGCTACGGTCGCTAGCCCGAACGCCGCCGCACGGTTGATCGCGAACGGG
>DATGJN010000001.1 GCA_035295165.1 bacterium | reverse complement strand
CTAGCGGCCCAAGGCACCGAGCCCAGCCCACCGATGCGATCATCGCGCACCGGCCGGGCGGACAGGAGGTGATATCGAACACCTGACGGGCTGGGGAATTTTCAACCGGCACTACGCGGAGATTTCAACCGGTGTTGACACACCGATGTTCCGCGGCTCACGTGCCGTCGAACGCCATGTCGCGAGATCTCGTGATGACACAGTGGACCAGCCGCTCTCGAAAACCGGTGGGTCGGGGTCGTATCCCTCAGGGCACACGAGGACTTGCGTCGGGCACGTCCACTCGGGAAACGACAGGATCCCCACCGAGCGGAGCAGAGACGCGATGGCTGTTGCGAACTCGGGACATCTGGGGATCGCCTTCGCGACCAGGCGAATCGGGTGCTAAAGCCATCGTCTGACGCGTCTTCTGTAGAGCCGCCAGGTGTCGCCGAATGCCTCAGCAAGTATCCGCTCTTCTGCTGAAATGAAGCGAACATCGAGCAACACCGCAAAGACGAGGACGACGACAAACGGCGTGAGCGTTCCGAGCAGCACGGCGAGACCGGCGAGGATCAGGACCATGCCGAGATACATGGGGTGTCGGCTCACGGCAAAGATGCCGCTCGTCACCAGATGGCTGGAGCGCTCGAAGGGCTTCACCGTTGTGCCATGCTTCTTGAGGGCACGGTCGGCGAACAGCGTGAGAGCAATCCCAACTGCAATCGGGATCGCCCCGAGCAGCGAGGCGGGAGGCGCAATAATGCGCAGCGTCGGGGCCGCAAGATGACCGAGCAGCATCGCAAGCAGCGCCACACACAAATAGACCGGTGGAAGGATCAGTTTACGGTGCGTCGTCGGCACAGGTGGCTCCACTCTCAGGCTTGGGCCCGTTCACGCGAATGTCGGAGCTTGGCCTCGCATTTGATCTGTCACGACGATCTCTTCCAGGATCGACGGACTGTGACTGTGGCACCAGGGACGTCTACCCGCCCGCTCGCGTACGCAACTCCCATTCGATGGCTTCGAGGTCGGGTAGGGTAGTCACGCCCAGACGACGGAGCATGTTCAAGACTTGCGCACGGTGGTGTGCACCATGCGTGATGACGTGCACGAACGCGGTGCCACGGCTGAAGCACTCTGGGGTGAACTCCACTCGCATCATCTCATCAAATCGACCCTCTCGGGCGACGCGGGCGACGACGTCCTGGAGTTCCCGGTTCACCTCGTCCAGCAGCACCAACAACTCGTCTGGCGTGTGAGGCGTTGGGGTCTCCTCGAGGGGCTTCCCCGGAGGTCGGTCGGCGATTCTGTTGGCCCACCGCCGCATCACGCTGATGATGTGCCGAAGCGTGTCGTGCAGGGAGCCGGGACCGATTTCGAATCGCTGATGGAACTGCTCTGGTGTCAGTGATCGGCACCGTTCAAGCAGGACGCGGGCCGCCCAGGCATTGTGTCGAAGGAAGCGTTCTGTGTTGTCCATCGCAGGCTCTCCTGAGCTAGCTTCTCGATTCGGGCCATTTGTATCCGAACCAACCAAGGGCCTGCTCCCTTGTATGGCCGAGCTCCTGCCCGAGAACTGGCTGAGGGGAGAGGTCACGGTCTCTTTACTTCGGATCGCGGCGGGCGCACCTGGCATTGTGGCATGCCCGCGCTCCCATCGCCCCCGCCGGTCGAGTGCGTATGCGGGGGGCCGGCAGGCCCACGCAGGCGCGGTACGCAAAGGCGGAGAAGACTAGCAGCGAGGTTACGTCACCACCTCATGGGGGGCACGCCGAGATGGAGTACGCTCACGTCTATGATGTTCTGACTCAGGCCCGCCAGCGTCTCTTCGATTGGGTCCGCCCGTTGAGTCAGGAGCAGTATACGCAGCGGTTCCCCTTCGGGCTTGGGAGCCTGCGTGCGACGCTGATCGAGATCGCCAGAGTTGAATTGGTCTACGGCAAGCGGTTGCGCGAGGAACCCGTCCCGCCGCCGCCTCTTCCCGACACATTCCCGATCAGCGAAACGAAGCAGCCGACGTTCGCCGATCTCGAGAACGTGTGGGCGACACAGGCTCGCGAGACGCGGACGACGCTCGCCGGGATCGGCGACTGGACCAAAACCGTGACCCGGCGGGTCGAGCAGGGCGACAAGGTCATCGTCTCCACGGCGAGCAAAGCCGACCTCGCGATGCAACTGCTGATGCACGAAGTGCACCACCGTGCCCAGGCAATGACGATGTTGCGCCAACTCGGCGTCGCGGCGCAAAACCTGGACTATCTGGCCTTCGCCGCCCGGAGGGAAGAATATCCCAAGGGCAGCGCTCCGGGCGCCTGACGGCGGCATCCTGCGCATGCCGGGTAGTCGCGATCAGCCGCCGCACCGCGATGATGACGCCGAGAGCGTTTCCTGGCGCATGATTGCACCGGGGATGCCTGTCGTCGCGTCCGACGGCACGCAAGTCGGCCATGTGACGCATGCCCTCGGCGATCCAGACCGAGACATCTTTGACGGTGTCGGATTCCGCCAGCATCTGTGGTCGTCACCCCGGATGGCGCCGGCGGCGATGGTCGCGCGGGTGACGGAATCGGCGGTGCATCTGAGCATCCCGGCAACGCAAGCGGAGCAGTGTGCGGCCTATCAGGAAGAGCATGTATTTCGGATCGGCAACACGGGTTTCTTCCGCCACCGAGAGGGTTGGCGCCCGAGTGATCGCGCGTGAGGGGCGCATCGTTGGAGATGTACGGATAGCACGATCACCCGCGGGGAGTCTCCGTGCTGTTGGCGCGGAGCGCATGGGTTTGAATCCCGGAGTGCGGGGAATAATGACTGTGGGTGGGGAGATAACTTCCTCTTCACACGGTCTCGCATCCGTGCAGGTATATCCGGCGGTGCGGGCCGTTTTCTTTTCGTTCACTTTTGTTGGGACTCTGCGCTCGGCGTGCGACTCGCACGATCGTACGCTCGGACAGAAGGCGGGAAGGGGATGAGAACGCGCTGAAGGTGCGGGGGTGCTCCCAGCGCGTGTCCCGGCGCCCGAAGACCGGACTCCCGCCAAACTGTTAACGAGACGCGAAGGTTGGATGAAAATTCGGCCAAGAACACTGCGACCCGGGAGGAGTTGCGGGGGAGTCGCCGCACTGTACTGCCATGGTTGGCTCCTGCCTCGTTCCGTCGATGCGTGAGCGCTCCGCCGCTGCTGCGGGCAGCGGGGAGGATCGGGCCGCTGTCATCGACATCGGGAGCAATACGATCCACCTGCTCGTCGCAGATTGTGCCGCGGGTCGCCTCCAGCCGATTCACGACCGACACGTGCGCGCCGGACTCGGGATCGCCGTGATGAACGGCGGGCCTCTGGGCAGCGACCGAATTCGTACGGTGGCCTCAGTCGTGCGCGCGTTTGCGACCGAGGCGCGCGAGCACCGCGCCGGCGACATCATGGTGGTCGGCACCCATGCCGTCCGCGCGGCGCCCGATCGCGAGACCCTCGTGCGCGCGATCGAGCATGACGCCGGCGTGGTCGTGCACGTGCTCTCTCCGCAGCAGGAAGCGGTGCTGTGTGTGGCCGGCGCGGCACTCGGGCCATTGCCGCCGCCACCGTTTCTGTGCGTCGACGTCGGCGGTGGGAGTTGCGACCTCGCGGCTGTCGACGCGTCTGGCGTGCGCTGCGTGGTGTCGATTCCGGTCGGGTCGGGGGTGCTGGCCGCGCGGGATCTCGGCGGGGACCCGCCCCCAACGTCGCAGGTGGTCCGAACACGCGGGATGCTGCGGGACTTGTGCGACGCGACCGCCTTTCCGGCCTACCCGGATTTCCTCGAGATCGTGGCGACGGGTGGTGCCGCGCGGCGGTTGCGGCGCCACGTGCGCGCGGAGCCGGACGCCGCCCTGCCGACCAGCCTGCTGCTGGAAACGGTCCGATTGCTGCTCCGCGAACCGTGCGCTCGCTGGCCGCTCGCGGTGAAGCCCGAGCGCGCCCCGCTCGTCCGCGCCGGCGCGCTCATCGTGGAAGCGATCGCGCTCCGGTGGCGCGCGGCACGCTGGCGGGTGAGTCCGTACGGCTTGCGAGAAGGCGCGCTTGCGCGCCGGGCGCGCGGTCTGACCTTGGACGCCGCGGTTCCCGGGGGTGCACCGCCAGTGCATCCACCCGACGTGGAGGATTCCCGTGGACATCGAGGTGCGTGAGAAGCCGCTGGCACCCCCGGCGGAACGCCGATACTTCTCCAGGGAGCTCTCGATGCTCCAGTTTCACGAGCGCGTCCTCGACCAGGCGCGACCGGGCGCGCACCCGTTGCTGGAGCGGCTGAAGTTCCTCGCCATCTCCGACTCCAACCTGGACGAGTTTCTCTCGATCCACTTTTCGATTCTCGTGGGTCGCGTCGAGATGGGCGACACGGCGCTGACGCCGGACGGAAACACCCAGACCGAGCAGTTGCGGCGCGTCCGGGATGCGCTGCGACGATTCATGCTGGAACAGCGGCGCATCTTCCGTCAGGAGCTGCTGCCCGACCTGGCCGAGGCCGGCATCCACCTGTGCGCGTACCGCCGCCTGACGCCCTCGCATCAGGTCGAGCTGCGGGAGTGGTTTTTGAACGAGGTGTTTCCAGTCTGCACGCCGCTCGCCGTGGATCCGGCCCACCCGTTTCCCTTCATCTCGAACTTCAGTCTCAACCTCGGAGTGGTGCTGTGGGACGCCCAGAGCGACGTGTCGTTTGCGCGCCTAAAGGTGCCGGCGGTCTTGCCGCGCCTCGTCCGGGTCGCGACCGCGGGGTCGGACACGCGCGAAGCCGTGTTCGTCTGGTTAGAGGACATCATCGCCAACAACCTCGATGTGTTCTTTCAGGGTGTGGATGTGCGTGATGTGTTCCTGTTCCGCCTGGTCCGTGACGCGGAGATTGAGTTCACGGAACGGGAGGCGGCGAACGTTCGCGACATGGTGCAGGCCGGCATTCGCCGGCGCCGGTTCGGCGAGGCCATCTGCGTGCAACTGGAACGCGAGATTCCGGACGCGGTTGCAAACGAGTTGGTAGCGCGGCTGGACGTCCATCCCAAGGATGTTCACGTCGTTGGGGCCCCGCTTGGCCTGAAAGACCTCGCGCAGCTGACGGGGCTGGACCGGCCGGAACTCAAGGACCCCGTGTTGGTGCCGAGGGTACCGGTCGTGACCACCGGCACCAAGAACTTCTTCGCGTGCGTCCGCGAAGGCGACATCCTGCTGCACCACCCCTTTGAATCGTTTACGCCCGTGCTGGATTTCTTCGCCCAGGCCGCCTCGGACCCGGACGTGCTCACGATCAAGCAGACGCTCTATCGAGTCGAACGGGCGTCACCCTTGGTACAGTCGTTGTTGGAGGCGGTCGATCGGGGCAAGCAGGTGGCGGTCGTGCTGGAACTCCAGGCGCGCGGCGACGAGGAGAGCAATATCGATTGGGCGCAGACGCTGGAGCGGGCCGGAGCGCACGTGAGCTTCGGAGTGATCGGCCTGAAGACGCATGCCAAGCTGTCGCTCGTGGTGCGCCGCGAGCCGGACGGACTGCGTCGGTACGTCCACGTCGGGACCGGCAACTACAGCGCCAACCCCTATGCGGATCTGAGCCTGTTCACGTGTCATCCCGCCATCGGTGCCGACGCCACCGCGTTGTTCAACGTGCTGACCGGTCGCAGCCGGCCGGACCGGTATGCGCACATGCTGGTGGCACCGATCTGTCTCCGGCAGGCGATCCTGGAGCGGATCGGGCGTGAGACCCAGTGCCACCGCTTGCAGGGCGGCGGTCACCTGATCTTCAAGACGAATGCGCTCGTCGATCTCGAGGTGATCGACGCGCTCTACGAGGCGTCCCGCGCCGGAGTGCGCGTGGACCTCATCGTGAGGGGCATGTGTTGTCTCCGGCCTGGCGTGCCGGGGCTGAGCGAGACGATCCGCGTCGTCAGCATCGTCGGGCGCTTTCTGGAGCACAGCCGCGTGTATTACTTCCGAAACGGCGGACGCGCGGAGACGCTCGTCGGAAGCGCCGACCTGATGGAGCGCAATTTGGACCGCCGCGTGGAGATCCTGGTGCCCGTCCTCGAACCCGGGCTGACACGTGCCCTGAAGGACCGCCTGCTGGATCCGCAACTGCAGGATACCGTCCGCGCGACGGAGCTGCACGCCGACGGCGCGTACCGGCGGGTGCATCGCGGCGACTCTCCGCCGGTCGACGCACAGCTCGCCTGGACGGTTCTGGATCCGGCGGTCCCACCATGAGGCCGACGGCGGATCGTGCGTCCGGTCCGCCGTCGCGGCGTCCGGGCTGATCTCGACCAGGCGCGGCGGTGCAGTGTCGCCGTGTCTGTTTCGATTGTCAAGGCAGGAGGGCGAAAAGCGCGTCCCACGCGCCGCATCGTCCTGTAGGGCGAATAGAAGTGGCTCGATCGATGCGAACGGCACAGGAGGAATCATCGGTGGCGAAGGTACCGAGGGGACAGACGAATCGACGCGCGAGAACGACACGACGGTCGGCCGTGGCCCCGCGCCCGACGGAGGAAGAAATCCGGGTCCGCGCCTACGGCATGTACGAGCGGCGGGGCGCCTCCCACGGACAGGACCTCGACGACTGGCTGGCGGCTGAGCGGGAGCTACTTGCGGCCGGCGACACAGAGGCGTAGGCCGCGATCACTTCGCGCGTCCGCTGGCACCGTACGGCCGCCGCGGGCGAAGTGAGTTCTGCATCGCGGAAGACGGCAAACGCGGGTCGGTGCGCACGCGAGCGCGCACACGAGGATAGGGGTCCGGACTGTCGCGGCGCCAGGCAGGCGATTCAGTCGAGCGGCAGACGCACCTCACGCCCGGTCTCGGCCGAGGCGTAGACCGCGAGGACGAGCGCGAGCACTTGGCGCGCCTCTTCGCCGGTGATGGCTGGGTCGCGGCCGGTCTCGAGGCTCTCCAACAGGTCCGCGAGTTGGCCGCGGTGCCCCGCAGTCTGTCGCGCGAGGCTCTGAGAGGCGGCCGCCTCCGGGCGCGGGTGCCGTGTGGCCCGAATGCCGTATGGGCCCACGTCGCCCCGCTCGTCGAGGAGTTCCCAGACGACGATGTCGTCGTCCTCGATGATCACGGTGCCGTCCGTGCCCGTCACCTCAAGTCGTTCCGGTAGGCCGGGATACGCCGCCGTGGTCGCCTCGATCACCCCGAGCGCGCCGCTGCGAAACGTGAGGACGGCGAGCGCCATATCCTCCACCGGGATTGCGTGCGCGGCGGTCGCACAACGGCCGAACACCCGGTCCACCGGTCCCATCATCCACTGGAGCAGATCCACGTAGTGGATAGCTTGGTTGATGAGCGCGCCGCCTCCGTCCATCTCCCGCGTGCCCCGCCAGCCCGCCGTGTCGTAGTACTGCTGGCTCCGGTACCACTTCACGACGGCGTCCCCGAGGAGCGGGCGCCCTAATCGGCCCGCCGCGACCGCCTCACGCAGACGGCGCACGGCCGGCGCGAATCGGTGCTGCGAAATCACCGTCAACTTGACCCCGTGGGCGCGGCACGCCGCGATGAGGCGGTCGGCCGCCTGCAGCGAGACGTCGATTGGCTTCTCGAGCACGAGGTGTTTGCCGGCCGCGGCGACCTGCGTGCCGACCTCGGCGTGGAGGCCGCTCGGCAGACACACGCACACGACATCGATATCCGGACGGTCCAACACCACCCGCAGGTCCGTGGCGCTTTCGACCCCGAACTCCGCGGCCAGCCGCTCTGCTCGAGTGGGGACGACATCGACCACCGCGCGGAGCCGGGCGTTGGGCAGGGTCGTGATGCTGCGGGCGTGGAACGGCGCGATGACGCCGCACCCGACGATCGCGAAGCCGTACTCGCGCTCGCGCACCGGCATCATGCCCACCCGGCGTCTGCGGCCGCCTGTCGCACCCGCGCGAGGCTGTCCGCGATCTCCGCCGGGAAGTCGGTCCAGGAGCACTCAATGGAGCAGTCGCCTTGATAGCCTGCGGCGCGCAGTCGGCGGAAGAACGCGGCGAAGTCGTAACCACCGTGGCCCGGGGGCCGCCGTCCGAGGTCCGCCACGTGCGCGTGGACGAGGAGGTCGCCGGCCGAGTCGATGGCGGACAGCGGCTCGCCTTCCTCCTGCATGTGGTACGAATCCGCTACGAGCCGGATCGCGTTGAGCCGCCGCTCTCGCAGGAACCCGGCGCACTCGCCAATGGTGTTGAAGATGTTGCTCTCGGCGCGGCGCAGCGGCTCCAGCGCGATCACGAGGCCGCGCGCCCGGGCGGCAGCGGCAGCCCACCGGAGGAGCCGCTCGAGCTCGTCGAGCGCAACCGCGCGGCTGACGGCCTCGGGAACGGAGCGCGACTGGCCGCTGCCAAAGACAACGACTCGTTCGCCGCCCGCGCCGATCCGTTCCACGGCTTCGATGAAATAGCGCGCCACCGCATCCCGGTCGACCGACGGGCCGACGAGCGGGAGCGTGCGTGGAAACAGTACGTTGTACGCCAGAGGCTTGAGGCGCGTGCGCGTGACCGCTTCGCGGAACGCCGCGGCTGGCGCCGCGACGGCCATGACGAGGGTCGCGACCGGTAGTTCGTAGTAGTCCCCGCCCGCCGCGTCGAGCGCGGCGACCTGGTCAAATCTGGCGATGCAACACCCCATCTTCATCCCGGACCGACACCCCGCGGCCGCGCACGCGTGCACCGATCGGGCCTGCCGATTCGGGCGCGCCCTTTCGTTTGCATACCATGCGGTTGATGGGATTGCAACGATTCGAGAGACGGGCGAGAGGAGCCGCCTGGCGGTTGCGACGCGGAGATCGCCGGCGCGGGGTCGAGGATTTTCGGGTTCCACGTCGGCGAGTGAATCGTGCCGCTTCCCGACGTCCTGTTCGGGCGCGGGATGATGGCGGACGGCGTGATCGAAGTGCGCCGGCTCCGCGTCGCCGCGCACGCCGCGGGCTACGAGGGCCCGATCGAGGTGGAGATCTTCAACCGCGCGATCCGCGCCATGCCAGGCGACGAGGTCCTGGCGCTCATCGCGGAGCGCGACCGGGCGCGCGTGACGTAGGCACGCGGAGCAGGTGCGCTGTGCCGGTCGAGGCCCGGGAGGCGTGCCGGGGTCCGGGCGTCACCGCGGCGCCAAGACGCTCTGAAGAAACTCCGCGATCGACTCCGTGAGCTTCCGCGGGTGCGCCGTGCGCGGCATCGCGAGCGCCTGGCGGCGGATCAGGCGGTGCCCCGCGATGCGCAGCGTGCGAAAGAAACTGCTCTGCCCACGCAGCGCGTATTCCGGGAGGATCGAACAGCCGAAGCCCGACTCGACCAACCGCTTGATCGCCTCAGTGTCGGCCGCCTCCATAACCACCTTGGGCGTCAGGTCGATCTCCCGGAAGAACCGGTCGATCACCGACCGCATATTGCTCTGCTTCGGATACAGGAGAAACGGCACGTTGGCCAGCTCCCCGGGGCGGATCGAACCGACCTGGCCGCCTCGGACCCGCACGCGCGACGGGCGCAGCAGCAAGAGCTCCTCCTCGTAGAGCGGCATGATTTTGAGATTGCGCTCGCGGACGGGCAGCGAGACCAACCCCAGGTCGAACCGGCGATCGAGCAGGCCGGCCACGATCTCCTCCGTGGTCAACACGCTGACGCGGATCTCAGTCTTCGGGTACTGTGTGCGGAGGAGCCGAAGCGGACGTCCCAACCGATAGATCAAGGTCGTGGTGCCGGTGGCGAAGTGGAACGGCCGGAAATCCGTCGAGAAGTCGCTCTGATACTCGTGCTGGATCTCGCGCAGCTGCCCGAGGACCTCCCCGGCGCGCTCGGCCAGGCGCAGTGCCTCGCGCGTCGGCACAAAGCGGTTGCCGGACCGCACGAACAGGTCCGTGTGGAGCTCGTCGGCGAGATGCTGCAGTTGGAGGCTCACGGCGCCCGGCGAGAGACGCACCCGCTCGGCCGCGCGGGTTACGCTCGCAAACTGCATGACCGCGAGGAAGATCTCGAGTTGACGGATCGTCATGTTCGCCTCCGCGGGCGTGCCGCGGTCGCGCGCCGTGGGCTGCCTCTCGTGGGGAGGCGCCCGTGGACCTGTTCGGCGTCCCGGGGGGCTGCGGCCTTCCGGCGGCCGGACGCTTTAGTCCGGCTAAACGGCGCGTTCAGCCGCTTCGCGGGACGGGGAGAAAGGGGCGCCCAGGTTTGGCTGCGAAAGGTGGCGGGTGTTGGGGCATCCGGTGGGGGCGGGACCCCGGTCTCCGTTCGCCCGCCAATCGAAGGGAGGCGCTGGCCATGCGCAAGCTGCCACGACGCACGTTTCTGCGCGTTGCCGGATTGACCGCCGCGGGCGCGGCGACGCTCGGGCATCGCCCGGTGACATCCGCGTGGGCCCAGGCACCGACCGAGCTTCGAATCATGTGGTGGGGATCCAAGGACCGGCACGACCGCACGATCAAAGTGCTCCAGATGTACCAGGACCAGCATCCGGGCATCAAGTTCACCTATGAGTTTGCCACGTTCAACGATTACTGGACCCGGCTCGCGACCATGGCGGCCGGCAGTAACCTGCCCGACATCATTCAGCAGGACTACGCCCGGCTGGTCGAGTGGGACACCAACCATCTCATGCTCCCGTTGGATGACTTCGTCAAGGACGGGACGATCAACCTGACGCGCGTGCCCAAGGCGTCGATCGACGGCGGCCGTGTTAACGGCAAGTTGTACGCGATCAACCTCGGCAACAACTCGCAGGCGGTGATGCTGGACGTCGATGCGTTCAAGAAGGCCGGGATCGCGCTGCCGAATGAGAAGTGGACCTGGCAAGACTTCGAGCAGATCTGCCTCGACTTCCACAAGAAGCTGGGCATCTGGGGGATGGGGTGGGGGTTCAACGACCCGCAGATCTGGAAGTCGCTGTACATCGGCTACGGCACGTGGGTCTACACGCCGAACGGGCAGGCGATCGCCGCGATCGACGACAGCAAATTCGTCGATCTGCTGAAAATGCTGCTGCGCCTGCAGGCCGCCGGCGCGGTGCCGACACGCCAGCAGGAGATCAGCGATTTCAACAACTCGGGGTTCGGCAGCGCCAGCATCGAGACCCAGCCGATCGTGACCGGCAAGGCGGCGATGGCGTATCTTTGGAGCAACCAGGTCGTGGCCGTGGCGTCGGCCGCCGGGAGCGGCCGCACATTCAAGCTCACCCATCTGCCGAGGCCCAAGGGCGGGCACGCGTCCAACTACCTGAAGCCGTCCCAGTTCTTCTCGATCACCTCGAATTCGAAGCACCCGAAGGAGTCCGCACAGTTCATCGACTTCTTCACGAACTCCATCGAGGCCAACCGCATTCTGCGGGCAGAGCGCGGGATCCCGATCGTGCCGAAGGTACAGGAGGCGCTCAAGCCGCTCTTGTCGCCCGCCGAACTGGAGACGTTTCGCTATATCGCACGCGTCACGGCTGACGGCAGCCCGCTGCCGCCTCCCGATCCAACCAAGGAAGGTGCGTTCGAGAACACCGTCTACGGTCCGCTGGTTCTGGACCCCGTCCTGTTTGGGAAGATTTCGCCCGAGCAGGGCGCGAAGACCCTCAGGGCAGAGGGGGACAAGGTCCTGGCGGGGCAGAGAGCCTAGGCGCGCTGGCGGCGGACTGACGCTGGTCGGGAGGACGGACGGGTGAGTCTGGTGACGTTGCGTGCCGACGTGTGCACCGCTCACCCGCGCGCCGGCGCGTCATGATCGGCGGTCGGTTCGGGGCGGTCGCGCACGTCGCCGGGACGCGACGCCGGCGGCGGCACGTCGATCGCGACGACCTCGCGGGATACGCGTTCATCGCTCCCTGGTTGCTCGGATTTTTCGCGTTCACCGTGATTCCCATTGGGGCGTCGCTCGTGCTGGCGTTTACCAACTACAATATCCTCTCCCCCTCGCGGTGGACCGGTCTCGAGAACTTCGATCGCATGTTCACCCAGGATCCTCACTTCTGGATCTCGGTCAAACAGACGTTCTATTTCGTGTTCACGTCGGTTCCGCTGAGGCTGGCGTTCGCGCTGGCGCTGGCCATGGCGCTGAACGTCCACCGGCGCGGTGTCGGCGTCTACCGCGCCCTCTACTACCTGCCGTCGATCGTGGGGGCGAACGTGGCCGTGGCCGAGATGTGGCGGCAGGTCTTCGGCACCGACGGGCTCGTCAACGCCGCGCTGGGATCCCTCGGATTCCCTTCGAAGATCACCTGGCTGGGAAGTCCGGCCACGGCGATCTGGACGGTGGTCGCGCTCGCGGTCTGGGAGTTCGGGTCCCCGATGCTGATCTTCCTCGCCGGGCTCCGGCAGATTCCCGCGGAGCTGTACGAGGCAGCGGCGATCGACGGTGTGGGGCCGGTGTCGAAGTTTGTGCGGATTACGCTCCCGATGCTCTCGCCGATCATTTTCTTCAATCTCGTGCTGCAGTTGATCTTCGGCTTCACGGTCTTCACGTCGGCGTTCATCCTCTCGGGAGGGACGGGCGCGCCTCTCGACACCTTGCTGTTCTATCCGTTGTACCTCTACCAGAAGGGGTTTCGGGACCTCGAGATGGGATACGCTGCGGGCATGGCCTGGGTGCTGCTCGTGGTCGTCGCGGCCCTCACGGCGCTGGCGTTCAAGTCGTCGCGCTATTGGGTCTTCTACGCGCACGAGGAAGGCTGAGGCGCATGGGATCCGTCGCCACCGCCAAAGCCGTCGGCGCCAGCGGCGCCCGGTTGCGTCACGTGCTGCGGTCGGGGCGCGTTCGCGTCGCCGGCGGTACCCTCCTTTACCACGCAATCGTCATCGGGTTTGGGTTTCTCATGCTCTACCCGCTGCTGTGGCTGTTCGCAAGCTCGCTCAAGGCGCCGTCGGAAATCTGGACGAACATGTCGTCGCTCATTCCCCGAGCGTTCACCCCCGGCAACTACGTCCGTGGGTGGGAGGGGTTCGGAGGCGTCACGTTTGCGACGTTCTACCGGAACTCGTTCATCTACGCGGGCGTCGGGACGGTGCTGACCGTGGGCTCATCTGCGGTCGTCGCGTTCGGCTTCGCCCGGATTCGGTTCGCTGGGCGGGGGTTCTGGTTTGCGGTGATGATGCTGACCTTGTTGCTGCCCGTGCAGGTCCAGATCATCCCCCAGTACATCGTCTTCGCGAAGCTCGGGTGGTTGAACACGTTCCTGCCCCTGTTGCTGCCGCGCTTCGGCGGGCAGGCGTTCTTCATCTTCATGATCATGCAGTTCATCCGTGGCATTCCGCGGGAGCTCGATGATGCCGCGGCGATCGACGGCTGCAGCAAAGCCGGGATCTTCTTTCGCGTCGTTCTGCCCTTGATCAGGCCGGCGTTGGTGGCCGCGGCGATCTTCTCGTTCTACTTCACCTGGGGAGACTTCCTCAATCCGTTGATCTACCTGAACGACCCGAGGTTGTACACGATCTCAGTCGCCCTGCGGGCGTTCGCGGATCCGACCAGCGGGACCGACTGGGGGGCCATCTACGCAATGTCGGCGCTGTCGCTGGTGCCGGTGTTCATCGTCTTTGTGCTCTTCCAGCGCTACCTGGTCGAGGGGATCAACACCACCGGGTTGAGGGGGTAGGCGAGATCCGGCCGGGCCGTTCGGGGCCGGCCGCGCCCGGCATCACACGCACGCGAGGAGGCGGACCACGATGAAGATCGCGTTTGTCGGGGGAGGCAGCGTCCAGTGGACGACCAAGCTGGTGACCGACATGGCGCTGAACGCGACGCTGGCCGGTTCGGAGATCGTCCTCCACGACATCAACGCCGACGCACTCGATCTGATGACGCGGGCGAGCCGACGCATCGTGGAGCAGGTGCACGGGCGCATGACGATCACGAGCACGTTGGACCGCGCGGAGGCGCTGCGGGACGCGACGTTCGTGTTGCTGTGCGTGGCCATCGGCGGGTTCGACGCGGTGCGTCGCGATCTGGCCATTCCGGAGCGCTACGAGATCTACCAATCGGTGGGGGACACGGTCGGGCCCGGCGGCATGATCCGTGCGCTGCGGCACATCCCGTTCGCGGTCCAACTCGCGCGCGAGATGGAGCGCCTCTGCCCGGACGCGTGGCTGCTGAACCTGACCAACCCGATGACGACGATCTGCCGAGGGATCACGCGCGCGACGGGCATCCGCACCGTCGGGCTGTGCCACG